>CAYMPX010000060.1:0-12848 GCA_964392135.1 uncultured Methylomarinum sp. | reverse complement strand
ACTCTATCAATATATGCTTTTGCATTCGCAGGTAATTTATCAATATCTGTCACACCGGCTGTGGTTTCAGTCCAGCCTGGCATATACTCAATAACCACTTCACACGCTTCATATTGATCTGCGCCTAAAGGTGCTACCTCGGTTACTTCGCCATTAATTTTATAAGCGGTACAAATACCCACTTTATCCAGCCCATCCAATACATCCAGCTTGGTTAAGCATATACCCGACAAGCTATTCATTTGTACAGATTTACGCATAGAAACCGCATCAAACCAGCCGGTTCTACGTTTACGCCCCGTGGTTGCGCCAAACTCGTGCCCTTTAACACCTAAATGCTCACCATACTCACAATTTAACTCGGTTGGAAAAGGTCCATTACCCACGCGTGTTGAATAGGCTTTAGTAATCCCTAAAATATAATCAAGATCCAGGGGGCCGACACCTGTTCCTGTCGCCGCACCACCCGCAGTGGTACTTGATGAGGTAACATAAGGGTATGTACCATGATCAATATCTAATAAAGCCCCTTGAGCGCCTTCAAAAAGAATATTTTTACCCGCTTGCCGATAGTCTTTTAACTCTTCCCCAATATCTGTCAACATCGGTTTAATTTGCTCAGCCAGCTTTAATGTTGTCTCTAGCATTTCTTGATAATCAAGTGCTTCTGCATGGTAGTAATTTGTCAACATAAAATTATGGTAATCAACCAGTTCTTTCAAGTGCCTGGAAAATTCTTCCGTATTTAACAAATCACCTGCACGTAAACCTCTGCGTGCGACTTTATCTTCGTAAGCAGGGCCTATACCTCGACCAGTGGTACCAATGGCCTTGTTTCCTCTAGCAATTTCTCTCGCCTGGTCAATAGCCACATGAATAGGCAAGATTAATGCACAAGCTTCACTAATTCGGAGTCTATTTCTTACCGGAACCCCTGATTTTTCTAATTTTTCAATTTCTTCCAGTAAAGCATCAAGCGATAACACCACGCCATTGCCTATCATACATTGCACACCCTCCCTTAAAACGCCTGAAGGAATAAGATGCAACACTGTTTTTTCGCCATTGATAACCAGCGTATGTCCTGCATTATGTCCACCCTGAAAGCGGACAACCGCATCTACTTGATCCGTCAAAAGATCAACTAATTTTCCTTTACCTTCGTCACCCCATTGCGTGCCGATGATTACAACATTTTTACCCATAATTATCTCAATTCACCCTAAGGATTTTACAACCCAAATTTCGTTTTCTTTTTCTAAAACAGCAGTACAAGCCAATTCGTCTATTTCAGTCGCATGGCCCGGTAATTGTTGAACCACAGCAATACCTTTCGCTCTTAAATCTCTTACCATTTCCGTTAGTGCAGGCTCATCATTTAATGGCGCATAAATTAATGGCGCATCACTCTGGCTATTTTGGCTTAACGAAGCTAACACTCTTAAATCAGCGCTAAACCCAGTCGCAGCACGCGATCTACCAAAAAATTCACCCACATTATCATAACGCCCACCTCTTGCTACCTCTCTACCCAACCCCGGTATAAAAGCAGCAAAAACCATACCTGTATGATAGTTGTAGCCTCTTAATTCAGATAAATCAAAACTCATCGGTAATGAGGGAAAGCGAATACTCAGTTTGCCTGCAGTTGCCTGTAATTCAGCTAAAGCATCCATAACTTCTGTACTGGTATCAGCCAGAATTTCTTGCGCTTTATCTAATACTTCAAGCCCACCATTTAAGGTAGGCAAGGTAATAAAAATAGTCTTGTGTTTTTCAGAAATATCATAGCCCGCAACTAAATCATGAAGTTCTGTGCGTGCTTTACGCTGTAACACATCAAACAATTCAGCCTCTTGTTGCTGATCCAGTCCCGCTTGTTCCGATAAAGCACGATAAATACCGACATGCCCCAGATCTAGATGTACATTTTGCAATCCTGTCACCGCAAGCATTTCCAGCATTAATTGAATCACTTCAAAATCACTGTCTATGCCTGAATGTCCATATATTTCTGCACCAATTTGCATCGGACTTCTGGTTTTTTCTAATGGATCACCTAATGTTCTAAGTGTTGTTCCCGCATAACATAATCGAGTCGGCCGATTATGTTTCAAGTTATGCGCATCAATGCGAGCAACTTGAGGTGTCATATCCGCCCGAATACCTAACATTTCACCAGACACTTGATCCGTTAGCTTGAAAGTTTGCAGATCAAGATCATGCCCATAACCCACCAGTAATGAATCTAAAAAATCAACCACAGGGGGAATAACCAGGTCATAGCCCCAACAAGCAAATACATCAAGTAACTGTCGACGTAAGGCTTCCAAATGTTTGGCATCTTTAGGTAAAACGTCTTCTATACCTTCGGGTAAGAGCCAGGAATCAGATTTTCGCATATTTTTTTGTATATCCATTCACACAAAACGCCCCGTTGACAACGGAGCGTTTTGTGTTCTTTTACATTATCGATTAATTATCGAAACTATTTATTTCTGCTTTTTAAAATACCTGAAGAAATCAGAATTGGGATCTACTATCAGCATATCACCTGCCCCTCTAAAAGTTTTCTTATAAGCGTTCATGCTTCGGTAAAAAGAGAAAAACTCTATATCTTCCCCATAATTTTTAGCATAAATATCTGCCGCTACCGCATCACCGTTACCTCGAAGTATTTCAGCATCACGAAAAGCATTGGCTAAAATAATTTCACGTTGCTTATCCGCATTTGCACGAATACGCTCAGAGGCTTCTTTACCTTGAGAGCGAAATTCTCTAGCAACTCTTTCACGCTCTGCTTCCATTCGTCTATAAACAGAAGAACTGACTTCACTGGGTAAATCAATCCGTTTTACTTGTACATCAACAATTTCAATGCCCAGTTTATGGGCAATCGGTGATGCATCAGTAATTAATGCAGTACGAATGGCATTTCGATCAGTTGAAACCAATTGTTTAATGGTTCTTTTACTAAATTCACTACGAAAAGCATCTTTGATAACTTGATCTAAACGAAGATTTGCTTGACGAACATCGCCGGCTACCGCCGTATAAAATGTTTTGACATCGGCTATTCTCCATTTAACAAATGAATCAACGATCACGTTTTTCTTTTCAGAGGTTAAAAAACGCTCAGGTTTGGAATCCATAGTCAAAATACGTGAATCAAATTTCTTCACATTATTGATAAATGGCATTTTAAAATGCAATCCAGGCTCAAAAACTGAATCTATGACTTCCCCTAAACGGAATTTAATGGCTCTTTCTGTTTCTGATACTGTAAATACACAGGATGAAACCACAAAAAACAAGATACCTACTGTGACTAATATTTTATTCTGTCCCATCTTAACGTCCTCTCACATCACGTCCACGACTTGAAGTCCGGGAACCATTAGTGGTGTTATTGTAAATTGTTGTGGGTTTAGAAACAGGTCTGGAAGCTGATGATCTCCCTGTATCCGCTGATGTTCTGTTACCTAATTTATCCAAAGGTAAATAAAGTAAATTATTCCCCCCTTTTACATCAACCATGATTGTAGAGGTTTTACTTAGCACTTGTTCCATGGATTCCAGGTACATTCTTTGCCGGGTTACTTCAGGGGCTTTCTTATATTCTTTTAATAATTGAGAAAAACGACTGACTTCACCTGTCGCTTGAGCAACCACTCTTTCTTTATATGCTTCTGCTTCCTGGGTTATCCTGGATGCTGCACCCCGCGCAACCGGAATTACCTCGTTTGAATAAGCTTCTGCTTCATTAATGAAACGTTGCTCATCTTCACGGGCTTTAATGGCATCTTCAAATGCACCCTGCACTTGCTCAGGGGGTTGAGCATCCTGAAGGTTGACCGTAGTAATCAAAATACCAGATTGGTATGTATCCATTACTTTTTGAATTTCTGCCTGAATTTCTGCAACAATCTCACTACGTCCTTCCGTTAATACGAAATCCATATTACTGTGACCAATCACACCACGTTCCGCACTTTCAGTCACTTGCTTAAGTGTTGCCGCAGGATTAAGTAAATTGAACACGTAATCTTTGGCATCTTTTACTAGGTACTGTACTGCCAAACGGACATCAACAATATTTTCATCTTTGGTCAGCATCAAAGCTTCTCTAGGGACTGAACCCGAGCCTTGTCGTCCCCCCGAACGATAACCCACTTCAACCACTTGAACATTTTGTACATCAACCACTTGAACTTGTTCAATCGGTGATGGCAAACGCCAGTTTAAGCCCGGCTGTGTGGTTGATACATAAGCACCAAAACGTGTTTCCACACCCCGTGTTCCTTCATCTACAATATAGAAACCACTTAAGCCCCATAATATTGCCGCACCCACAGCAAGAAACCCTAAGCCTTTTAATGATCTACCTTCAGAGTCACCTCCACCGGAACCACCACCAAAAATACCACTTAATTTTTCTTGAAATGAACGAATTGCTTCGTCTAAATCAGGAGGACCATTCTCACTTTTACGACCACTCCAAGGGTCTTTCTTGTCGCCACCGGGCTCATTCCAGGACATTTATTGCTCCAATTGGATTTTAAAAATCACACTCTATTTAACGGGCTACCAAACACTTTTCCGCGATAGATTATCTATTCCCGGATAAGCCTCTAAGTCAAAGTTCATTATTCTATCGTAAATTAATACGTTCTGATTAATTAAATTACTATTTTCAAGAAACCAGCTTGATTTTAAAAAATCAAAACATCTACCCGTTCATTTCTTCAACTTCAACCGCTTTTAACAAGCCCAAATGTTTTTTATCAATTTCAATCGACAAATCCCATCCGCCTATATCAGTCACATTTTCGTCAATGATCTTTGCGTAATTAAAAAGCTTCGCTCTTACACCGCCTTGATGAGGTTGTAAAAAACATTTTCGTCTCACTTTACTACCAGAGAATAGTTCAGACAATGCCTGAAACAACAAATCAGCGCCTTGACCTGTCGCAGCAGATAACCATACCCTCAGAGGTTTCCCTGTCTCATCATAATCGATATGCGGTGCTACATTATCTAATAAATCAATTTTATTAAATACTTGTAATTGTGGAATTTCATGCGCATCAATATCTTCAAGCACTTTATTTACCTGAAAAATAGTCTCATCTCTATTTTCTGCATTGGCATCAATCACATGCAGCAACAAATCCGCCTCACTGGCTTCTTGCAAAGTAGACCTGAATGCAGCGACTAATTCATGAGGCAAGTGTCGAATAAAACCCACCGTATCGGCAAGAACAATATCCGAGCCACTTTCAAGAGAACAATTCCGTAAGGTAGGGTCTAATGTCGCAAAAAGCTGATTAGCCACATAAATATCAGCGCCCGTCAGGCGATTAAATAATGTTGACTTACCCGCATTGGTATACCCCACCAAAGAAACAGAGGGGATTTCTGATTTTTTACGTTTACTCCGCCCCTGACTACGCTGCTTAATCACCTTATCAAGTCGCTGCTGAATTTGCTTTATTCGCCCACTCAGCATACGTCTATCGGATTCTAACTGCGTTTCACCGGGACCACGCATACCAATACCGCCACCTTTTTGGCGATCAAGGTGAGTCCAGCCTCGAATTAATCGCGTGGACAAATGCTTTAATTGCGCAAGCTCTACTTGCAACTTCCCTTCAAAGGTTTGAGCGCGTAATGCAAATATATCTAATATCAGACCATTTCTATCCACTACCCGAACACCGAGCGCTTCTTCCAGGTTTCTTTCCTGACTAGGAGATAAAACATGATTAAATAAAACAATATCTGCTTCATGCAGTTCAATGTCAGATTTAATTTCTTCTAGCTTACCTTTACCTGCAAAATATTTCGGGTCAGGTCGCTGTCGTGCGCCTGTCACTACATGAACAGGTTCCGCACCCGCTGATTTTGCAAGTTCTTTTAATTCATTCAAGTCTTCCTGACCTGTTTGAAGTGTAAGATGAACAAGTATTGCGCGTTCACCAGATTCTGGACGATCAAACAAACAAAACACTCCCGTTTAATAGATTATTCTTCAAATTCGTTATCTCTTGATAATTTAACAGGCTTTCCAGGGACAATCGTTGATATGGCATGTTTATAAACCATTTGGCTCACCGTATTTTTTAACATAATGACATATTGATCAAATGAATCAACGCGACCTTGTAGCTTTATGCCATTAACCAGGAAAATAGACACCTGTGTATGTTCTTTTCTTAAGGTATTTAAAAAGTTATCCTGCAAATTTTGACTTTTTGACATCCCGCTTCTCCTTATTATTTTTATTCTTTTTCCTATACTACATCACGTTACGCAGTATAACTTTAAACTCAATCTAACTCAGATAATAGGGACAAAACATTCTAATTCAAGTTCCCTGCTCAATTAAAATTCATATTTTTCAAGTTCTCGTAATACTGAATCAACCAGGTTTGGTTGATAAGATAAAAATATTGCCGCATCCTCTTCTCTTCGCAACCAGGTAAATTGTCTTTTGGCTAATTGCCTGGTCGCAATAATACCTTTTTCTATCATGCTGTCTAAATCGTACGCACCTTGTAAATAAGACCATGCCTGACGATAGCCTACTGCCCGAATAGCCGGTAACTGTTCATTTAAGTCCCCTCGCTGATATAAAGTATTTACCTCGTCCACCAAACCCTGCTCTACCATCTGTTTAAATCGCTGCGCTATTTTCTGGTGTAATTGCTTTCTATCATCTGGTGCAACAATTAATTTTATTTTCTGATAAGGGATTGGATTTTGCCGGGCTTCACGAAAAAACCGGGTTATTGGCTTACCACTAATTTCATAAACCTCTAAAGCACGTTGCACTCTTTGGGGATCATTGGGATGTATCCGCTCAGCGGACTCAGGGTCGATACGGTTAAGTCGCGCATGCATCGCTTGCTTGCCACTGACAGCCAGCTCCTCATCCAGTTTTTGTCTAATCTCTGGACTGGCTTTAGGTAAAGATGCCAGCCCATTAAACAGTGAATTAAAGTAAAGCATCGTCCCCCCAACCAATAAAGGAACTTTCCCACGCGCGGTAATCTCTTGCATTAATTGCAGCGCATCGGCTCTAAAACTGCCTGTTGAATAAGTCTCGGATGGATCTAGAATATCAATCAAATGATGAGGAATATCTTGTCTTTCTTCTAAAGCAGGTTTTGCAGTCCCGATATCCATACCTCGATAGACCAAAGCCGAATCGACACTGATAATTTCTGCATTAAGTGTTTGAGCTAATGCGACAGATAATGCTGTTTTACCCGATGCAGTGGGTCCCATAAGGAATATTGCAGGCGGTAGATTTTTTTTAGTCATCACTATTGCCCCCGTAAAAAAAACTTATCCAAATCAGAGGTCGTTAATTCAATCCAGGTCGGTCGACCATGATTACACTGCCCTATTCTTTCCGTTTGTTCCATATCTCTTAATAACGCATTCATTTCATTAATGGTTAATTTACGTTTAGCCCTCACCGAGCCATGGCACGCCATAGTCGCCAATATTTCATTCGACTTTTCCAATACTCGGCGACTCATACCATGCGTTACAATATCCGCCAAAATATCCCTGATTAAAGCATCCATATCCTCTCGACCTAACAAAGCCGGTGTTGCTCTTAATACAATTGCCTCGGGTGCTGTACGGTTAATCTCAAAACCCAGGCTGGTAAAAAATTCATGCTCTTGCTCAACCAAATCCGCTTCAATTTCACTGACTTGAATTTTAAGCGGCAACAGTAAAGGCTGACTGGGCACAATACCGCCATGATACTGCTTCTTTAATCGCTCATAGGTTACCCGCTCATGCGCTGCATGGGCATCAACTAAAATAATGCCCTTTTCGGTTTCTGATAAAATATAAATGCTGTGTAAATGTGCGATTGCATAGCCTAATGCAGGCATTCCTTGCGATGTATCAGTAACCCGCTGATTAGCAGCCTCCTTACTGATATTATCTTTTGGATAAAGACTGGCATACGATTCAATCTGTTCTGCCACAGTCATAGGCAAAGAAGCCTGAGTGGGTGCTTCCGCTCTAAATGATCTGTTCTGTACTGGTATAGGCTCTGCGACAGACTGTTCCTGTGCGGGAACTGGAACAAACTCTTCCACTTTAATGCTGGCACTTTTAGATTCACCCGGTCTCAATTCAGCTAAAGAACGATGTAATGCCCTAAATAAAAAATCATGTACCAAGCGTCCTTCACGAAATCTCACCTCAAGCTTTGCAGGATGTGCATTCACATCCACTAATGCTGGTTCCAAGGTTAAATACAATACAAAAACCGGGTGTCGCCCATGAAACAAAACATCTTGATAGGCCTGTTTAACCGCATGCGTTACTAGACGGTCTCTGATTAGTCGCCCATTCACATAAAAATACTGCATATCCTGTTGACTGCGTGAAAAAGTGGGTAAACCCACCCAGCCAGATAATTGCAAACCTGACGCTTCAAAATCAATTTTCACTGAATTTTCAATAAAAGCAGTCCCACAGATACCGGCAATACGCTTTTCTTGTTCAACTACCGATTCAGCGGGGTTTAAATTTATAACTTCTCTTTGATTATGATTTAAAATAAAACCTATATCAAAACGGCTTAATGCCATTTTTTTAATCAGACTTTCTATATGTGAAAATTCTGTTTTTTCTGTTTTTAAAAACTTACGTCTTGCCGGTGTGTTATAAAATAAATCGCGCACATCAATCGTCGTGCCTTGAGGATGTGGATCGGGCTGCGGATTAAAATCCTTTTCTCTGCCATCTGCAGTTACTTTCCATGCGCATTCAGCTTCTTCGGTACGCGATATTAATGTTAAGCGAGCCACGGAACTAATACTGGGTAAGGCTTCACCACGAAACCCCATGCTGGATACCCGTTCTAAATCCTGTAAACTGGTAATTTTACTGGTTGCATGTCGCGACAATGCCAGCGCTAAGTCATTTTTAACAATACCACAGCCATTATCACGAATTTTAATGACTCGAATACCACCTTGTTCTATATCAAGGATAATTTGAGTTGCACCGGCATCAAAGCAATTTTCTACTAACTCTTTAACCACAGATGCCGGTCTTTCGACCACTTCACCCGCAGCAATTTGATTAACAAGCTGTGTAGGAAGAAACTGGATCCGCATTAAATACGCCTGATCAAAAAGCCTGTATTTTAACGAATTAAGAGATATCTTGATAGTTCAAATAATTTAAAAATAAGATTGCTATAATAACCCGAAATATGTGAGGAACTATTCCATCATACCTGCTCTATAAAAGAAACTTTGTTCCAATACATGATTAACCATATACCTATACGACTTAGCTGCTAAAAACTATGATTTATCAATTGCAAAGCCAATCATTCAAAAGGGAAATAAAAATGAACACCCAAAATAAAAATAAAACATTATTAATTAATCTTTTGTTGTTGGCTGTGCTAAATGGTTGTGCGTCAACGCCTGAAAATATAGATGATCCTTGGGAAGACTGGAATCGTAGTACACAGGAATTTAATGATGATTTCGATGATATCATAATGAAACCTTTAGCAAAAAGTTATCTGCTCACAACGCCTGAACCGGTAGATAGAGGGATTACTAACTTTTTTAGTAATATTGATGATATCGGTGTCTCAATTAACGCTTTACTACAGTTTAAATTTATTCAAGCCAGTATGGATATTAGTCGATTTGTGGTTAATTCTACGGCGGGAGTTGCTGGATTTATAGATGTAGCGACTATGATTGATTTACCCAAACACAATGAAGATTTTGGTCAAACCCTGGGGTTGTGGGGCGTTCCATCAGGTCCGTATCTGGTACTGCCTTTTTGGGGCCCTAGCTCACCTAGAGATACAGCCGGTTTAATCGGCGATGCCTTAATGGATCCTCTTAATTATACTGTTTTTGTCGGTTTTGCCGCCAGTGCCGCGGGTACAGTCGCTGATGCGGTGGATGTCACTGACAAAAGAGCGGGGTTTATGACAACTGAAAAAATTGTTACTGAAGCAGCTATCAATCGTTATGACTTTATTAAGAACTCTTATATACAACATCGTGAATATCTGATTAATGATGGCAATATGCCAGAAGATGATTTATTTGACCTATATATAGATTTTGAACAAGCACCTGATCACAAATTAGAACTCTCCGCACCGCCCGAGGAATAATCTATTATCAAAAAACCAGACTTATTCCTGGTATTACAGGAAGCTTTAGAGCCCTGACGCAAATCAACCGCAGGGCATACGGGGCTAGCCTGAGGATGTCAATACATAAATCTAATGGACGCACCTGGAATTTATGCGTTGGCGATAGGGAGGGCGGACTGAAGTCCGCTCTACGCTGGCTTTTATTTTACGATACCAATTTTTTTTGTCTTTGTTGTTCTTTAAACTGGTATTTTAACTTACGACGTCTGGATGAGTCTTCCTTGGCCGAGGAACCAATATGCTCTTCGCCACGTTGTTTAGCCATTTGTACTTGTTTTTCCCGCTCTTGAAAACGTTGTAGCTGTTTTTCCGAGACTTGCTGGTAACAATGAGGACAGCTTACACCGTGTAAAAATTGTTCACTTTTCTTGTCGTCTTCGGTAATGGGATAACGGCAGGCATAACATTGGTCATATTGCCCTTTTTCTAGTTGATGATTGACGGCTACCCGGTTATCAAACACAAAACATTCCCCTTGCCAGGTCGATTGTTCGACAGGAATTTCTTCCAGGTATTTTAATATCCCACCTTGTAGATGGTAGACATCATTAAATCCTTGTTCTTTTAAATAGGCAGTTGATTTTTCACAGCGTATGCCGCCGGTACAAAACATGGCAACTTTTTTATGTTTGTCAGGGTCGAGGTTTTCTTTGACATAATGTGAAAACTCACGAAAAGTCTGGGTTTTTGGGTTAATTGCCCCCTTAAATGTGCCTATTTGGACTTCGTAGTCATTTCGAGTGTCAATCAATAAGACCTCAGGGTCAGCAATAAGCGCATTCCAGTCTTTGGCTTTGATATAAGTACCGACAATCTTTTCTGGATCAATGCCATCAACGCCCATGGTGACAATTTCTTTTTTTAATTTTACTTTAGTACGGTAAAAAGGCATATCTTGTTCATACGATTCTTTGCTGATGATATTCGCAAAACGCGGGTCAGAACGTAACCAGTCTAATAATGAATCAATACCTTTTCTGTTACTGGCAATGGTGCCATTAATGCCTTCTTTGGCTAGTAATAATGTGCCTTTGACATGATGTTCGATCATCTTGTTCAATAGCGGTTGTTTAAGAGATTCAAAATCGTCGAGTTTGACGAATTTGTATAATGCGGAAACGACAATAGTGCTCATAAAATACCTGTATGCAAATCGGAACGTAAAACCGGTGCAATGATTAAAAGCTGAGTATTCTACCGTATCTTGTTCTCGATACTTTATTATCCGAAAATCAACTGATTAATGTCCAATACAAAACGGAATGATTATTGCTTACGCTGAACTTTTCAAAATATGCCAACCTCTTGCGAGAGGGATAAGCCTTTGTTATCTTGGGTGTTTCTTTTGTCCTGATAACCATCACTCTGGGATGATGAAAACTTCAGATAAATTATCTGATTTTTCTAAACCCCGACCATTTTGAAAACCATAGTTTTTATAGTTTAAATTTTTGCTGAATTTTTACTCTCAAAAAATCTTGAAATCAGCCGGTTCAAAACAAATTTTGCAATGCAAGAACTGTTAATGTTTAAATTGAATAAAACTATTGGTTTTTAACTAAACGGGGTTTAGATACTTATTTTACTGGTGTCCCGTCTTAAGCCGGTAGCCTCTTGTAAAGAACAAGTAATTACATTACAGTTACTTTTGTTTGAAAGGTATTTTTATGGCTCATTTAGTTAGAATTGGTAATTCTCAAGGAATCAGAATTCCTAAAGCATTTATAGAACAAGCCCACCTTGAAGGAAAAGAGCGTCAACAACTCCCCCAACCACTGAAGCGATATGGGTGGCGCTTTTAGCTTATATTGACTAGCCTAAGTCCTTCGAGACTTCGTTATTGTTGCATCGTACGTTGGAGTGTACACGCAAGTCCCAACTTCTAAACAGTCCTGTGGGAGTTGGGACAGTGAACTGGCATAACAAGCATAAATAACATGAGCGAGCGTATCGAACCCCGTTTCAGGACGGGCGTTGTTATTGCCCGCATTAAATAGCAATGGAGAGTCCTGATTTTTCCATGAACAATAAAACCAAATCCTATCAATTAAAACTATGGTTACCCGTCAGTAGTTTTTTAATCTTTAGCAGTTTGTTGAGTAGCATCATTTTCTTTAATTATCGTTATGAGCTAGATTTACTGCATCAACAGACCGAACAAAAAATTCAATCACAGATGGAGCGGTTGCAATTGAGGCTGGAAATGATGCCCCCTCAAAAAAACAGCCGTTATATTGAACGTGAATTAAGCTATATCAATTTAATGCCTCAAACAGAGATCATTGCCTTAATAGATACAAAAGGGGAAATCCTTTTTGCAAACAATCGTAGCTGGAGAAAAAAACTTGCCAAAGATTTATTTCCTGAATTTGATCTAAATCGCTATAACAAAATGCAAGAAAACGTCCATATTACCCTACAAAATAATAACGAAACCCATCGATATTTTATATACGTCCCCATTTTTCTACCTTCAAGCTCAAAACAATTACGCTTACATAAAATAGGTCTGCTCTATTTTGTATATGACAACTCATTGGCCTACCAGGCTATTTGGCAAAATACCTTTAATCAAAGTCTATTGAGTTGCATTACCGTCATTTTTTCTATGCTGCTATTGCTA
>CAYMPX010000059.1:0-12904 GCA_964392135.1 uncultured Methylomarinum sp. | reverse complement strand
GCAAGGAAATTTTATTGCCAAACCTATGGCAATAGATGAATTTATTGCCTGGGTTAGGAATAAAGTATAGAAATATGTCGAGTTAGAGTCAGCATAGGTGATCTTGCTATGCTCAATCCACCAACCCGACTGAGCAATAAAAACTATCGTTTATTTCTCTTTAAAGCGGGTTTTAGCGATTTTTCTGACCTCATTCCTACAAAGTTCATTAGTATCTCCAGTTCTTTATTATTTAACTCATACGAGTCGTGCGCTCTTACATTGGTAGGTAAAACGGCAGGGCCATACCTCACCCGCATCAGGCGACTTACTGTAACACCTTGAGATTCCCATAACCGTCTCACTAAACGGTTACGACCTTCTTTTACCACCACATGAAACCACTTGTTCGCACCTTCACCGGAAAAGAACCTTAGATCATCAAAATGCGCTTTGCCATCGTCTAGCTCAACGCCTGCTTTTAATTGTTTGATCATTTCATCAGGTACTTCACCTAAGATTCGAACGGCATACTCTCTATCAACCTCTACCGATGGATGCATTAATCGATTAGCTAATTCGCCATTATTTGTTAGCAGTAACAAGCCTGAAGTATTAATATCCAAGCGACCTACAGAAATCCAGCGTCCGACATCTAATTTAGGTAATTTAGAAAAGACCACGGGACGACCTTGTGGATCTCTGCGAGTAACGACTTCGCCTGTTGGTTTGTTATAAACCAGAACACGCGTAGGCTGTTCAGCATATTTTTCCCATTTGATTACCCGACCATTAATCTGTACTTGATCACCCGATTTAAGATGTAATCCGGGGGTTACTTTTTCACCATTGACGCTAATACGTCCTTCATTGATCCAGCGTTCAATCTCTCGTCTTGATGCGATACCGCCACGCGCCAAGGTTTTTTGGATACGTTCACCTTTATCATCTGAATTTTCACTCGATGCCTGAGGTTTGACTTCCTTAATGCCGGGTTTCTGAGATGGGTTCGATGGTTTTCTGTTTTTCACTGGCTTGCTCTTCAATTGGGTTCTCTGTGCTAGATTTCCGTTCAGTTTTCTGTAATTTATCTGCCGATTCAGAAGAAAAATCAAAATCTTTAATTTCCTCTAACAGTGGCAATTGATCTAATGATGTTAAGTTAAAATAATCAAGAAATTGTTTGGTTGTGCCATATAAAGCCGGACGACCAGGCACTTCTTTATGGGCTATGATACGAATCCATTCTCTTTCTAAAAGTGTTCGAATAATATTTGAACTGACGCTTACACCTCTAATATCCTCAATATCGCCTCTAGTCACCGGTTGCCGGTAGGCAATAATCGACATAGTTTCTAATAATGCCCGCGAATAGCGAGGTGATTTTTCTTCAAATAAGCGTGAAATCCAATAAGAAAAACCCTCTCGTACTTGAAAGCGGTAGCCACTTGCCAAATGTTGTAAACCAACGGGTCTTGGCACATAATCTTCTATAATTGAATCTATTGCAGCTTGTATTTCTGGTAATTCAGGTCTTTCAAGCTCTGGATATATTCCTTGAACTTGTTTTGTTGTCATCGGCTTATCTGCTGCAAATAAAATAGCCTCAACAATTTGTTTGGTTTCCATATTTAATTCTATTGAGATCCTTATCCCACTCTCACACGCTAGATATATCTATTACTGTTTTTGTTCTGATTTGTAGCTCTGCAAAGGGTTCGGACTGGATGATTTCGATAAATCCTGCTTTACTGAGTTCGAGGATGGCAAGAAACGAGACAACCACCCCGCCTTTACCTTCTGTTCGGGTAAATAACGCTGAGAAAGCGAGGCTATCTAACCTGTTAAGTTTTTCCAAAATGGCTGCCATTCGTTCACGGACTGATAAGGGCTCTTTGGTTATTTTATGATGACTCAGTTGCTCAACACGTCTAAGTACATCTTGAAATGCCAACAGCATGTCTTTTAATTCTACATCAGGTGGTTGTTTTTTTACTTCAAGCTCAACGACATCGACCATAGTATCAAAAATATCTCTTTCATACCGGGGCAACTGATCAATCGCTTCGGCTGCTTTTTTTATACATTCATATTCTTGCAATTTTTTGATTAAGAAAGCCCTGGGGTCATCTTCTTCATCTTCAATATCGGCTTGCCTTGGCAATAACATGCGAGATTTAATTTCTGCCAGCAAAGCAGCCATTAATAAATAGTCTGCTGCCAATTCTAAATGCAGCTCATTCATCATTTCAATATAACGAATATATTGTGTGGTGATATGAGAAACAGGGATATTCAAAATATCCAGATTTTGCTTTCTGATTAAATACAATAATAAATCCAAAGGTCCCTCAAAAGCATCTAGACAAACTTCTAAAGCATCCGGTGGAATATATAAATCTTCAGGTAAATCTACAAAAGGAGAACCTTCAACCAAGGCGATCACTTGCACGGGCTGTTCTGCACTATCTGAGTCCAGATCTAGCATTTGTTACCACACACAATTATAATCCTGCCAAACTAAAAAACAGTTTTTGTGCATAAAACATAGGGTAACCCAGGAGATAAGCCAACCCACCACTCCAAAGTAGCAGCAATAAAATAATAAAGCCAAAACGTTCCAGGCGATTGTATTGCCACGCCCATTTGTCCGGCAATATTCCTGATGCAATACGACTACCATCCAGCGGAGGAATAGGAATCAAATTAATCAAGGCTAAAACCAGGTTAATGGAAATACCTGCCACTCCCATATAAATTAAGGGTAAAGAAAGTATTTCAATTTCAATAAATACGCCTAGACGCACAATTAATGCCCAGGCAATTGCCATTAATAAATTAGCAATAGGTCCTGCCACTGCAACAATTGCCATTGATTTTTTCGGGTTCTTAAAGTTCCTTGCATCAACGGGAACCGGCTTTGCCCAACCAAAAATAAATCCAGTAGACAACAATAAAAGTAACCCGGGAATAATAATGGTTCCTAGTAAATCAATGTGTTTTATCGGGTTTAAAGTTAAGCGACCTAACATAAATGCGGTTTTATCGCCCTGCTTCTTTGCCACCCAGCCATGCGCCACTTCATGTACTGTAATAGCAAAAACCACCGGGAGTATCCAGACTACAATTCGCTGAATTAAAGAGAGTTCATTCATCATGATTAATCCAGCATTGGCGCATGACCAATGCCTTGCCGAACAATTTCCACGGTATTATCGACACAGCTGATGATGGTGGTTTTTTGAGATTCAATAATGCCAAAATCAATAATTAGTGCCAGTTCATACTCAAGCTTTTCTCTAATATCGTAAGGGTCTGTTTCTGCCTCTGTATTATCAGGTAAAATAAGCGTTGAAGTGCATATGGGTTCATCTAACGCATCAACAATCATTCGGATAACCTGATTATCAGGAACACGAATACCAATCGTTTTTTTCTTTGGATGTTGCAGACGCTTTGGTACTTCTTTCGTTGCATTTAAAATAAAGGTAAAAGGACCTGGAGTTAATGATTTAATCAAGCGATAACTGTCATTGTCTATTTTTGTAAAATTAGAAACATGTGCAAGGTCTTTACAGACCAGGGTAAAATTATGTTTATCCGTTAATTGACGTATTTGCCTGATTTTATCTAACGCACGCTTATCGCCAATATGACACGCTAATGCATAAGATGAATCTGTTGGCAAGGCAATGACACCGCCATTGCGTAAAATATCAACCGCTTGATAAATCAAACGTTGTTGCGGATTTTCAGGGTGAATTTGAAAATATTGAGCCATCAGTTAAAAGCACACTTACGTTTGATAAAGATACCATTGTACCCTATCTTTCTGATTCTTTTTTTGCGACTTTATCTCGCAAATAAACCGGCATCGCCTTTTCTACATCAACCGCCAACCCCTGGTCAAACCCTATAACACCCAAGTCAGCAATTGCAGAGGCTCTAGGTAAATGATCTGCCTCCACATCAAATAATAATACGCCTAACCTATCGGTTAATATTTGTTGATAAATACCCCAGCCAGAGCCTATCCCTACACCTTGTGTATTGGGAAAAATAACATTTTCAGCTAAAGTAACTGCCTCTTCTCCGATTAATTCAGCATAACCTTGAGTGTTTTTTTTATAAACACCCCAGAATATCTCTCCCATACGCGCATCCATTGCCGTATAAGCACATTGATTTTCGGATTGTTTAAGGTAATGCTGAGCAATCGCTGCCAAGGTTGACACAGGCACCACAGGTAATTCAGCACCCAGAGCAATACCTTGTATTACCCCTGTAGAAATTCTTACACCGGTAAAAGACCCTGGACCTCGACTAAAAGCCAAAGCATCTAATTGCTGTGGTTTTAATTCTGCCTCTGCCAGCAGAGAATCAATCATAGGTAAAATTAATTTAGTATGTTCTCTGGGCGCTATCTCAAAACATTCCTTTATTTCTCCATCAATATGCAAGGCGGCTGAACAGGCTTCCGTTGATGTTTCTACGGCTAATAACTTCACTGTAATGTCTCTTTGTTAGATGTTTCATCATGCTGGTGAAAGAATTCACGTACACCTGCAATGTCCCGGGTTCTTTTCATGGCCGGCACGCTATTTAAAAACATATGCCCATAGGCACGTTTTAATAAACGCGGATCACACACCATCAGCACACCATTATCATTGACATCTCTTATCAAGCGACCAACACCTTGACGCAAAGCGATAACAGCCGTGGGTAATTGATGTTCAAAAAACGGGTTTTGTCCCTGCTTTTCCATAGCGTTTAAACGTGCTTTTAAAACCGGATCGCCAGGAGAAGCAAAAGGTAATTTATCAATAATAACGCATGATAATGCATCACCTCTGACATCAACGCCCTCCCAAAAACTGGAAGTCGCCAATAGAATGGCATTGCCTTTTTCTTTAAACTGTTTTAATAAAACCGCTTTTGCCCGTGTTCCCTGCACCAATAATGGGTAGTCTATTCTATCTTGTAATATTTCTGCCGCTATCTTTAATGCTCTATGACTGGTAAATAGAAAAAAAGCACGGCCTTTGCTGGCTTCAAGAACAGGCAATGCAAATTCTACAACTTTCTCAGTAAAATCAGGTTCTGTGGGTTTGGGTAAGCCTTTGGGATGATAAAACAAGGATTGAGACTCAAAATCAAAAGGACTTTCCCAGCTTTTACTTTCGGTGTCATATAAGCCCAAGCCTTTTGAAAAATGGGTAAAATTATTAGCGACACTTAATGTTGCCGAGGTAAAAATCCAACTGGCTTTATGCTGTTGCATAAACGACTTGAATTCAGAGGCAATATCCAGTGGTGTTTTAGTTAAAGTAAGGGATTTGCTATGTGTTTCATACCAGCGTATCCATTGCCCACTTTCATCATTAATTAAATCATCGAGTTGCGCTTCTAATGTTTCAACCCGATCAAAACAAGACTCTAAACCTTTTGTTCTGACAGAAGCCAATAACAGCTGCTCACTTAATCTATGTAATTGTTTATAGACTGAGTTTAAAGCACTGGAAATCTTTGGGTTATCGTCTATATCTTTCCATTCGCCTCGTCGAATTTCCATACCAAAAGCCAAGCGCAAATCTTTTACTTCAAACTGTAAATCTTCGCAGGCAGTACGCAAATCAGGCATATCTTTGGCATCTTTGAAATATTCAGCTAAAGTATCTGTTGCCAATTCATTAAGTTGTTTGGCTGTGACGGAAACCCCTAAGAAATTAGAGGCTATATCTGATAACTGATGTGCTTCATCAATAATAACCACTTCAGCATCAGGTAACAGCTCACCAAATCCTGTTTCACGTAGCGACCAATCAGCACATAATAAATGATGATTAACCACAATAATGTCGGCTTCCTGGGCTTTTTTACGCGCCTTAACTAAAAAGCAATCGGCATAATCAGGACATTCCTGTCCCAAACAATTATCAATTGAAGAAGTGGCTTGTGACCAGACAGAGTCTGTTTCATCCACATCAGAAACTTCGGATATATCACCCACTTTAGTCCGCTTTGACCATGTTTTTATACGGGCTAAAGCCGCAGCATCATTTTTACTAAAGCCAAAGCTGGTATTCATTGCATTTTCTAAACGATAAATACACAAATAATTAGCTCGACCTTTTAATAAAGCCGATTTAAAAGACACATTAATGGCCTTTCTTACTATAGGTAAATCTTTATTAAACAGTTGATCCTGCAGGTTTTTTGTTCCTGTCGAAACAATCACTTTCTTTCCGGAAAAAATAGCGGGAACCAGGTAAGCAAAGGTTTTTCCTGTGCCTGTGCCCGCTTCTGCGATCAGGTTTTTGTTCGCATCAATGGCTTCTGCGATAAAATTAGCCATTTCAAGCTGTGGCATTCGCGGCAAATAACCTGGAATTATTTTTGATAACGAACCCTCGTTACTAAAAAAAGACTCTACATCAGACATACAGTTAGGGAAATTATGATTTATAGAATGGGACGAATAAAGTATTGATTTTATCAAACTGACAAAATAAAAAATCAGAAAATAAAGCCCAATCCTTTTTAGAAGGCGATGTGAGTGGTTTACACGAGATAAAGAATCAGGTGACTTTTCAAGACACCCTCTTCAAAGAGGGTGTCCATCTGAGATAGTGAATGGCATTATTTATTCTTACTAAAAAGGGTGTATTGTACCCAAATGGTCAATTATATATGTCTTGAATATATCAAAGTATGATTTCTTCTCTCTTTCTTTCGCTGCTCTATAACAGATTTCATAAGGACGTTAGAATTAATTCTAGGATCATTGCTTATTGATCTGTCGAAATATTCTCTTACCGTTATTTGTATGTCGTTAAAAAAACAATTATTTAATTCTGAAATAATTGTTTTTGCCATGTTATCAGGTACTACCCTAAGCAATCCAAATTGTTCAACCGGGTGAGAGTAATTGTCTTGACGCTCCAATATTTCAATGCCCGCAGCAGAGATAGATAGTTTTTCTTTATCAATAGGATTGAAATGATATGTAATAAAATCTGCAAGCTCGTAGTCTTTAGTACCTATAGGGATATTTTTAAATAAAAGATACATGTCCTCTTATCCCTGTTTTTACATAATCTGATATATGAAAACATCCCTTATATAAAGTTCAATAAATTAAATCATTCAGGCACGTACATGAAATAAGGTATGTATCTTAATACGGGATGCAGGTCTTTAGGCTGCATTATAAAAGGCGAACAAAAGATCCTCACCCCAAAGTTGTCGAGATTATTTCATGCACGTCCTTAGTGACATGGTCGACTATGCGCCTGCTTACACACCTTATACCTTACTTAAACATTTTTAACAATTCATTTTGAGCAATAAATGGCTCTTTACCCTCTGCCGGCTTTACTTGCTTATATGAACCATCACGCTGTAATAACCACGCCTGCGTATTATCATTTAAGTAACAATCCAGATCATCGAGGATTCTATCTCTTAGTTTTTTATTTTCTATAGGAAAACAGGTTTCAACACGCCTGAACATATTACGACTCATCAAATCCGCACTGGCTGCAAAGACATCCCACGCGCCATCATTATCAAATGCATAGACCCGAGTATGTTCCAGGAAACGCCCAATAATCGAACGTACTTCAATATTTTCTGAAACACCTTTAATACCGGGTCTTAAAGAACATACACCTCGAATAATCAGTTTTACTTCAACGCCCGCTTGAGAGGCTTTATACAATGCTTGAATCAATTCTTCTTCAACCACTGCATTCACTTTAATAATTATTTTGGCAGATTTACCTTGCTGTTTGTTTTGTATTTCCCTGTCAATTTTAGCAATGAGACCTTTATGTAATGTGAAAGGTGATTGCAACAGTTTATGTAGTTTACTTACCTTACCTAAACTGGTTAATTGCACAAAAATACGCTGAACATCTTCACCTAATTCTTTATTACAAGAAAATAAGCCATAATCGGTATAGAGTCTTGCGGTTTTAGGATGATAATTCCCTGTCCCAAGATGCATATAGTTACGTAGCGTTCTCCCTTCTTTTCTTAATACCAGACACATTTTAGCATGTGTTTTATAGCCTACAACCCCGTAGACCACATGTACAGCCGCTTCTTGTAACTTTGCCGCCAGATCAATATTTTCTTTTTCGTCAAATCGCGCACGTAGTTCAATAACCACAGTAACTGATTTTCCTGCCATTGCCGCTTTAACCAGTGCAGCGACTACAGGAGAATCAACCCCGGTTCTATAAAGTGTTTGTTTAATGGCTAACACATACGGATCAGTTGCTGCCTGACGAATAAAATCAACGACCGGTCTAAATGATTCGTACGGATGATGCAGTAAAATATCTTGTTGTTTTATTGCATCAAAAATATTTTTCTTTCTGCCTAATTGAGATGAAATATGCGGCTTAAAAGGTGGGAATTTAAGATCAGGTCTGTCAATTAGACTATAAATTTCTTGTAACCGACTTAAATTAACCGGTCCTTTGGCATAAAAAATACGGTCAGGATTCATACTAAAGCGATCTTTTAAAAATAATACCGTTTGCTCCGGGCAATTCTCATCAATTTCCATGCGTACTTCATCACCATAATTACGCATAACCAATTCACCTTCTACGGCATGTAAAAGATCGTCAATTGCATCATCATCAACAAAGAAATCACTGTTTCGAGTCACTCTGAATTGATGACATCCTTTAACCGTCATTCCTGTAAACAAGCCATTAACAAACGCATGTATCACCGAAGATAAAAAAATAAAATCATACCCTCCACTCTCGGTTTCTTCTGGTGGCAGCTTAATAATACGCGGTAAAGCGCGCGGTACCTGTAAAATAGCACGCCCACTATTCCGCCCAAAAGCATCTTTTCCGGTGAGGGAAATGATAAAGTTTAAACTTTTATTTAAAATACGAGGAAAAGGATGGGCAGAATCTAACCCTACGGGTGTCAAAATAGGTAATAACTCTTCATTAAAGAAGTTTTCTAACCATCGCCTTTGTGTAGGCGTCCATTTGTCACGGCGCACAAAACGAATATGTTCTTCTTCCAACTGAGGAATTAAAACCTTATTAAGTACTCGGTATTGCTCATTAACAAGCTCATGCGCTTTCTGACCAATTTTTTCTAATTGCTCATGAGACGTTAAACCATCTGAACTGATTGCACCCTGATCCATATTTGCCATTTGCAATACACTGGCAACACGTACCTCAAAAAATTCATCCAGATTTGAACAGGAAATACATAAATAATTCAAGCGTTCAAGTAAGGGTATATTTTCATTTCTTGCCTGTGCCAAAACACGGACATTAAACTCCAATAAACTTAACTCACGGTTAATATAATATTCCGGGTTTGCTAATTCGTTATTTTCCATCTGATTTATTTGTTTATCTCATTCATAACCGATAGTTCACTCATTAACACATAATATAATCGACATATGATATATGACTTTTATGACAACTTTGTGTAACTAGCAAGTATTTTATTCTCATATAAAAAAACCGTTTGTCATTTTGAGCTACTCACTTAAAACAAGACAGGTTTTCACCACGAAGGGCATGAAGAGAATAAAGAAAAAATGTATGCGTAATGTACAACTGCCTCATACGTCACTTTTATTAAATTGTCGGGTGATATCTTCATCACACAAAAAATTTAACTCGACTTACAAAACTACTCACAAACTCCTTTTTCCTTGCAACCCCCCGGTATGAATAGCGACTATTTTTTGCTGCGGTTTAAAATAGTCTTGTTTAATTAAATCAAACAGACCATAAAACATCTTTCCTGTATAAACGGGGTCTAACGCAATATGTTGTTGCCGGTAAAAATTAGCCATAAATAATAATAGTGCCTCATTTGTTTTTGCAAAACCACCAAAATGATAATCTAACTGGATATTCCAGTGCGTTAGCGCTGGATCATTCAACAAGGTTTTAACCTCTTCAAACAAGAACCCTGCGCTTTTTAATGCCGCAAAACCCTGCACCTTATAATTATTAGTCGTGGCTTGGATTAACCCCGCTAATGTTGTTCCCGTCCCACAAGGTACACACAATATATCAAAGGGTATATCAATTTCCGAGACCAATTCTGCAACACCTTGTAACGCAAGTTCAGTTGCACCGCCTTCGGGTAGCCAGTATTGACCTTTTTCTATATGGGGTAAGTCATTATAGTACTTAAACTGTCTTAACTCTCGGTATTCAGCACGAGAAACAAAACGTAATTCCATTCCCCAGCGTGTAAGATCCTTTAATGTTGGACTCAGCTTTTTAGGTGGCTCGCCCCGAATATACCCGACTGTTTTCAGGTTTAATTGTTTTCCAGAAAATGCCAGCGCATGTAAATGATTTGAATAGGCTCCGCCCATGCTGATAATGGTATCAGCGTTTATTTTCAAGGCATGATCCAGAATATATTTCAATTTCCGCCATTTATTCCCTGAAATAATTGGATCAATTAAATCATCCCGTTTAATCCATAGTTCAATCTGTTTCTGTTGCAATAACGGATCAAACAATTGGATCAATGGTGATGAATTGAATTGTTTCTCTAATTCAACAAGTTTTACATCTAGCATTGCTTACTCGATGTGGTTAATGGGCGTGAGCGGGATGCAGACGCTTTTTTTATTGCCCATGCTACATCAGCCGCTTGTCTATTTTCTTTCACATCATGCACTCTGAATATTTGCACACCCGACATAACACCTAATGCTGTAGTGACAGCGGTTGCGGTAACTAATTCAGCAGGCTCTGATACGGCACACAGACTCCCCATAAACCGCTTGCGGCTGGTGCCTAGTAAAACAGGGTAGCCTTCAGCTACCAATTGATCTAAATGTGCCAATAAATTGATATTATCTTCCCTGCGTTTACCAAAGCCTATGCCGGGGTCAATCGCTATATTTTGTTTTTTAATACCCGCAGCCAAGGCTTCATCAATTCTGGACTTCAAGGCATTAATCACTTCAGTCACTACATCATCATAAAACGGGTTGTCTTGCATGGTTTGCGGTGTTCCTTGAATATGCATTAAAATAACAGGCACTTCTCGTTCACTGGCAAGCTGTAAAATGGCTTTATCTGCTTGTCCTGCTGAAATATCGTTGATGATATTTGCCCCAGCATCTAAAGCGGCTTTTGCCACTGCGCTTAACGTGGTATCAATACTAATTAACAGCTGTTCTGACAGTGTTTTCCTAATGGCTTTAATGACTGGAACCACCCTGGCAATTTGCTCTTCTTGTTCAACGGCTTGCGCGCCAGGACGTGTAGATTCACCACCAATATCAATAATATCAACACCTTCCAGCAACATTTTTTTTACTTGTTCAAGCGCCGGTTGAGTATGGGTATATTTCCCACCGTCAGAAAAACTATCAGGCGTTACATTTAAAATGCCCATGATAAGGGGTTTGTTTATGTTATTGAACATCAAAAATCCTATGCTTTTAAATCGCTAAATAGTTTCAGGTATAATACTGCGTATGACTAACAGCCATAAAAACCATCCACCTCGAATGGCCTGGGCCATCACGGGTTCAGGACATTATATCGAAGAATGCCTTGAATTCCTGCTCACGCTGGAGAATGTTGATTTATATTTAAGTCAAGCAGGGGAAGAAGTGCTTAAAATGTATGGGGTAAACCTTAACGAGGTTCGCAAAACACACTCTATATACCGTGATAAAGCAGCATCTTCTCCGCCTGTCGGTCATTTTTACAAAGGCTATTATCATACCTTTGTGATGGCTCCAACCACTTCAAATACTATTGCTAAATGTGTATTAGGCATTGCCGATTCACTGGTGACTAACTTATATTCCCAAGCAGGTAAATGTCGGGTTCCCAGTATTGTTTATCCTTGTGATATTGCACCGGAAATGGAAACTACAGCACCAGGCGGTAAAGTAATGGTTTATCCGCGAAAAATTGATCTTGAAGCGACCGATAAAATACGTACTTTTGAGTATACCGAAGTAGTCGAAAGTGTCGATGAATTAATTGATAGCGTAAAACAGCGCATTACCTCTTTAACATGAACGCGGATATCAAAGAAAAGTCTGAACATATTCTGTTTTTAACGGGAAAACTGGCAGAAAAACAACTGCATCAGATTTTAGAAAAAATGCAGCCCGAATTCACCTATACAGTCCATCAATTAGGACTTAAAGTTGCCGGGTTAATGACCACAGACATGATCAGTCGGCGTTTAAAAGAGACATTTAATGCAGATAAAATCATTCTTCCCGGTCGTTGTCGTGGCGATATTGCCTCATTATCTGCGAAATTGGGACTCCCTGTAGAGCGAGGCCCTGAAGAATTAAAAGATTTACCTCTATTTTTTGGTAAAGCCGCGCATCACTATGATTTATCACAATATAAAGTCAAAATTTTTGCCGAAATAGTCGATGCACCGAATGTCAGTGTGGATGAAGTGGTTAAACGCGCCTATTATTACCAGAAAAATGGTGCCAATGTGATTGATATTGGTTGTCTTCCGGGAACAAAATTCCCACAGATGGAAGAAATCATTCGCACCTTAAAACAAGAAGGTTTTACGGTAAGTATTGATTCCCTGGAAGAAAATGATTTACTTCGCGGTGGTAAAGCGGGTGCTGATTATATGCTCAGTTTAACCAACAAAAGCATCTGGATTGCAGACGAAGTAGATACTATTCCCATTCTAATCCCTGAACATCACACAGATTTATCATCACTTGAACCGGCGATTTCAATTTTACAGGCTAAAAACAAAGCCTTTATCGTAGACCCTATTTTAGACCCGATACATTTCGGTTTTACCGAATCTATCGCGCGCAATTACAGTTTTAGACAACAATACCCCGATGTAGAAATGATGCTCGGTGTGGGGAATATTACTGAACTGACTCATGCCGATACAT
>CAYMPX010000058.1:0-13002 GCA_964392135.1 uncultured Methylomarinum sp. | reverse complement strand
GTATTAGACACGGAAACAACAGGGCTTAATCCCTTGGAAGGTCATCGGATTATAGAAATAGGCTGTGTAGAAATTATTGATCGTAGACTGACTAAAAATTCTTTTCATGTCTATATTAACCCTGATCGTGAGATTGATCAGGGAGCAATTGAAGTACATGGTATTAGTAATGATTTTTTAGCGGATAAACCACGATTTAAAGATATTGCGGATGATTATTTGGCTTTTACTAAGGGGGCTGAATTAATTATTCATAATGCGCCATTTGATGTGGGTTTTTTAAATCATGAGCTTGCGCGTCTTAATGGTCCTAAGATAACAGTAGAAGATCATAGTACTGTTTTTGATACGTTGCCTTTTGCAAGAAAAAAACATCCCGGTGCCAGAGCAAGTTTAGATGCCTTATGTAAGCGTTATGGCATTGATAATAGTCACAGGGAATTGCATGGCGCCTTATTAGATGCCGAGATTTTAGCTGAAGTTTATTTGGCTATGACCGGAGGGCAGTTTTCCTTGATGGGGTTTGATGAAAAAGAAGGTGAGGGGAATGAAAACCAGGAGATTATTCGATTATCAGCAGATAGAAAGCGAATTAAGGTGATTGCTTGTAATGAGCAGGAACTGGCTGTGCACCGGCAGCGATTAGAAGCGATAGAAAAAGCCAGTGACGGAACGTGTCTTTGGAATAAATAAACTGTAATAATACCAAGGATAATGTGTAGCATTTGCGATGGAATACGTTATGGCTTTTCCCACCCTCCTAATGCTCTACCTGTTTTTAACTAATAGATGAACCTTGTAACCTTTTTATCCATGGATGTTTAGCTAAAGGGTCAACATCAAAAGCTAATGATTCAGGTTTATGCAATAATCCTGATTCACCTGATGCATTTGGGTTTAACTGTCTTTTTTCAATAAAATCTACCATTCGGCGTGCATTATAAATAATCAGCACACGATTACCGTATCGACTGTTATATATCTGATAAGCAACATTATCCTCTTCAAATGCAGGGTTTCTACTTATTAATGCATTTATTTTATTGTCTTTGCCATCTGATAAATGTTTTAACACGGAATGGTCATGTGTCTTAATTAAATCAGTTAAATAGTGACAAAGCGATCCTGATAACTGATGTTGTTGTAAGGTTTGCACCTCTAGATCTGTAAAAGAAAAGCTCTCGGCGACTAAGTAATGTTTATCTTTATCGCCATCATTAGCAAACAATGATATTTTTTCTAAATTTTGATGTTGAACTGCCGCTAGAAAGGCATGGGGCGCACGAATATGCTTGTCAACAGTCACAACCCAGGGTAAGGCTCTTCCAGTTTGTTTATAACGCGATTTAACGCTGGAAATAACTGCTGATCGCGGCAATTCATCTTCCCGGCCTTCAGGTTTAACAATAAACGCGTCAACTGCTGTTATTTGCGTATGAAACCCCGATGCTTTAAATTGCTCAACAATATTATGATAACGTGGTTGGTAAGGGATTGATGTGCCATCATAAAGAATGTTTATACGTAATTTTCTGGCATGTTCTGCAACCATTTGCCGTAATCTGTTGGCAAAGGGTTCTACATAGACATAATCGTCACTGTGATGGTTAGCAGCTGTTAAAATGGTATATAAATCACTTATTTTTCTAAATTCATCTAAGGAAGCAATTACGTAATTATCACCGCAATGTGCTTCAGCTATCTCTTCAACGGCTGTTTTTCCTGAACCTGCGCCTCCCATGCTCATAAATAGCTGAGGATGAGTTGCCGGGATTTTACCTTTGAATATAAGGTCTATTGTATCATCTAGTTTTTTACTGATTTTACTGAGTCGGCTATAGGCAATTTCTACTGTTCTTATTAAACGTTCATCACCTTTTGCAGCATGTAATAATTTCTCTTTTAATTCTTCATTATTAGCAAGGGTGAAAATAACATATTTATCATCACTCTCGCATTGCTTAAGCAGTTCTAATAGTTCGGTATGGCTAGGGGAACGTAATCCTGTAAGAATATTAATATCTAAACAAAACAGTGGCGGTGTTGCGTTAGGCGTAATACTAATACCATCTATATCCACTTTATCCGCAAGGCGTAAAGATTCTGTGTTAGGTAAGTAAGCAATAATATGTTTTGATGCGTTAACAGGGTTGTCAGCAAGTTGCTTTCCTGCAACAAAAATTTTGTCTTTAATGGCTGTTAGTGGAACTAACCCACCATTAATAAGTACCAAACAGGTAATACCTTGTTCTGTAACATGCGATAGAAAGGGGACACCCGAAATAAATATTTTATTTTCAGGCCATATACCGTAATCATTAGCTTTATTTTGTAAACTTTTAATTCGAGCAGGATCCAAGGCGTGTTTAAAAGCAATAGTTATTGCTGCGTAATCACTGTTTAGGTCATGTAATGCTATAGAATCAGCCGCTTCAAGTCGCCTAAAGTCAATCCCTTGTTCATAAACACTCTTAAATGCAGGGAGTTTGCCTAGCGCCGTTACAAAAAAATCGAGAGTAATTCTATTGCCATAAGAAAAAGGTCTGACCTTGCGCATTTTATGATAAAAATCAGCCAATCTTTCTGCAATGTTATCGGTATTGATAATGAAACCATTATTATCAAAAATAGCGGTATCTTTATTGTGTTCGCTATCTAAAACTAATTGTTCAATGGTTAAACGAAAAGCAATACGCCTTTCATTGATAAGCATTATTCCGGGACGATGTTCGGCTGTGGCTTGTTTTTTCCAATCGTAAAATATTTCACGATGAATACGTGAAAAAAGTTCCGTTAAATAAGTAACTCGTTTAGCCTGGTCATGAGAAACAGTGCCTTCATGTTCTCTTCTTAACGTGGATAATAGCTTTATGCCTTGGGAAATAGCGAGTGCTGTACGTAACCTGGTTAAATGTTCTTGATCGATGATATTGTTATTATTCATGATTCGTGTATTTTAGCTAGCTCAATATTTTTTATTAAACGCATAAAAATTGGGGCAAATTATACATGAGTCAAGCGTATCGTTTATTTTTGTTTACTAAAAATAATGGGTTTTACAGTTGATAGGTGACATTGACTACCAATACAAATAATATGGACTAGAATTAACTGAACAGCTATTTGTGTTAGCCGTTTGATATGTAATCTTTTGGTAGCTAATTATGCTTAATCAAGACTCTTTTTTGGTATTTCAACAAATACATATTGATGTAGTCCGTAATGCGACAGATGATTTTAATTTATTTCATGACCCTGATAAATGGGATCGAATTAAGGATAACCCTTTTTTGGGGCCAATTGCACTCGGTTTTCAGCTTGAATCATTAATAGAGCACTCCGTTCGAGATTATAGAAAAATCAATAATGAAGCAAACCTCATTAAACAGTACGATTTAAGTTTTAGTAATTACCAGTTTACATTTGCTAATGCAGTTAAACCAAATCAAGCTATCAATGTTGATATTAAAAAGACACAATGTAAACTAGAGCCAGATATAACATTAAGTAATAGAGTTATTGTTAAAAGCGACAAAAAGCTGGCATTAATGGGGTATAAAAAAGAATCACAATATCCGTTATTTCTAAAAGACAAAGATTTAAGTTATCTAGGCGATTTAAGACATCAAAAAGATCGTTGTTTTCTGCTGAATGCACCTAAAGTATTTTTAAAGAGAAAATTTATAAATGTCAGTAATGCGAAGAATTTTTTATGTGGTTCTTTAGCAAATCAAAATGATTATTTTGATGAATTGACCAATAGGATCTATTTTCCTGAAATATTTCCTTGCAGTCTTATTTCATGCGCTCTATTAGAGAAAGCTTTATTTCAAAAACATGATTTTGAAAAAAATCCTATGGTATATACATCTCATAAAATTAGTGTAGATAAAGTATTATTGCATCAATTAAAGAGTAATGATGTTTTGCATGTTTTGGTCGAAAAAATGACTTCAGAAATAGCATTCGGTACGGATGAAGAAGACCAACAGGTTGAATATCATTGTTTTGGAATATTAGAAAATAATATGGTACTGTTTAGAGCGATTATTAATTTATGTCCTTTGGCTGCTATTTTACACAAATGAAGTGCTAATAAAAATAGGGCAGCGAGCTAATCCATTCCATTTTGAATCGTTTAAAAACGGATTTTTTTCCTTAGGAACCTTGTTTTCTGATCTTTTTTAACCTTCTCTGGAAAGAGAAGGTTAATCCGTTTATGCCTCTCTACAAGATTTTATATTGTTCCAATCATTTCACCCAGTTTCACTTTTTTTCCTGCTTTAAAATCAGCATCCCATTCAATAGCATCTTTACCAAAGAGTACAATAATTGTAGAACCCATATTAAAGCGTCCCATTTCTTCACCTTTATCAATGACAGGCGCATTTTCTTTATATTGCCATGAGCGAACTGATTCAATACTGGGGGGGGTGACTACGCCATGCCAGGTGGTTTCCACGCTGGAAACAAAAATTGCACCCACCAAAATTAATGCCATAGGGCCTGATTCAGTATCAAACAGGCAAACCACACGTTCATTTCTGGCAAAAAGTCCAGGTACTGCATTTGTAGTCGCAGCATTAACACTAAATAATCTACCGGGTACATGTATCATTTCTGTCAATGTGCCTTTGATAGGCATGTGTAGACGGTGATAATCTCTAGGCGAAAGATAAATAGTGGTAAAAGTACCGTTTTCAAATGGTTTTGCTCTTGCTTTATTACCGCCTAACAGTTCAGTGGCAGTAAATGACTTCCCTTTGGCCTGAAAAATATCCCCTTGTTTGATTCGTCCTGCCTGGCTCACTGCGCCATCCGCTGGGCAGGCAATTGCATGATCCATGGGAGTAATAGGTCTAGCGCCGGTTTTAAGCTCACGCGTAAAAAATTTATTGAAACTGACAAAGTTATTTATATCTTGTTCTTTAGCCTCAGACATATCGACACGGTATAATCTAATGATTTGGTTAATCATTAGATTTTTCCATATTTTAGTTTCTGAATGGGTAAATCTAGACATTACTTTAGACAGAAAATGATGAGGTAAGATGTATTGCGGTAAAACGGTTAATGCTTGTTTAATAGTCATTTCTATGATTTATCGGTGTCTGGTGTTTTCCCACTGAGAAAATAAGCAAAGGATATCACCTCGGCTACGGCAACATAAAGTGCCTGTGGAATTTCTTCACCTAAAGGAACTTGCGCTAGAATTCTGGCTAATTCGGGTTCATTTTGTAATGGAATGCCGTATTTCTCGGCAATTTCTAATATTTTCTCTGCACTGATACCTTCACCTTTAGCCGTTACTTTTGGCGCGTGTTGTCCATCATATTTCAGGGCAACGGCTATGTCACTGGTGTAAAAGGTTTTTCCTTTCATTTAATCTCTTTAACTTAGAAAAATGATGTGTTGCAGGGAGAGGGCATCCGCCCTTGATACCAAAGACGGACGCTCAGGCAACGTTGTGTTCTAAGCACTTTAATATATAGTTAAGGTAAGTTAACCAACTCAGGTGCTTGCCAGTTATCATCTTTATGTTCAACAATAATATGGGTGTAAATGCCACCACGTACATTAAATTCTGCCCGAATACGCATAAAATTAGGTGAGATAACTTTTACAATATCATCCAGTATTTCATTAGTGACTGCTTCATGGAAAGCACCTTGTTCACGAAATGACCACATGTAAAGTTTAAGTGCTTTTAGCTCTACACATAATATATTAGGGACATACTCAATAGTAATGGTGGCAAAGTCAGGTTGTCCGGTCATTGGACATAAGCAAGTAAACTCAGGAATATCAATTCGGATAGTGAAATCACGCCCTGGTTTTGGGTTATCAAAAGTATCTAAGGTTTTACTGGGTTGACTGCTCATAATGACTTAACAAAAAAGAATTAAAAAAATGTCGAATAACATGTGTATATCGTTAATAATACACAGTTTAAACTATAAATATTCAGGGATATTCTACCAGTAATGAAGCTGGATAAAATTAAACTTTCAGGATTTAAGTCGTTTGCTGACCAAACTACAATCCATATTAATGGCAATTTAACGGCTGTTGTAGGGCCTAATGGTTGTGGTAAATCAAATGTTATCGATGCGGTACGCTGGGTCATGGGAGAAAGCTCCGCCAAGCATCTGCGTGGCAGTAATATGACGGATGTTATCTTTAATGGATCTTCTGGGCGAAAACCCGTCAGTACGGCTATGGTAGAATTAATTTTTGATAATAGCGAAGGCAAAGCAGGAGGAGAATATGCGAAATATAGCTCTATTGCTATTAAACGCCAGGTCAGCCGGGATGGACAATCGCAATATAGATTAAACGGGACTAAATGTCGACGTAAAGATATTACCGATTTATTTTTAGGGACGGGTTTAGGTGCGCGTAGTTATGCCATTATTGAACAGGGTACGATTTCTCGTATGGTGGAATCTAAGCCTGAAGAATTACGGGTACATATTGAAGAAGCCGCAGGTATATCAAAATACAAAGAACGCCGGCATGAAACAGAAACACGAATGCGTCATACCCGTGAGAACCTGGAACGTCTGGATGATTTAAAGGATGAGGTTGAGAAACAACTGACCACACTGAAGAAACAATCAGAAAAAGCTGTCAAGTTTACCGATCTTAAAAAACAGGAGCGTCAATATAAACGTGAGTTATTAACCATACGCTGGAATAACTATCATCAAACCGCACAACAGTTAGAGTCTAAATTACAGGAAATTGCAGCAGAGCATAATCGTTTATTTGTATTGTTACGAGAGACCGATAAGTCGATTGATAGTCATCGAATTGAGCAAAAAAATCAGCAGCAGCTTTTAGATACGGTACAACAAGAATATTATTATGTGGTTGCTGAAGTGAGTCGACTTGAACAGACGATAAAGCATAATGAAAGTAACCATACAGAAACGATTGTTGAGATTGATCGCTTAAAAAAACAAGCCGAGCATTCAAAAAATGAATGTGATTTAGATTTTCAACAGCTAGAAGATATTAAAGAAACCCTGATTGAAGCAGAAGAGCAACAAATTATTGCGACAGAGCAAGTTGAAGCAAATCTATCTATACAGCATAATTTGCAACAAACAAAAATAACCTGGCAAACGCAATGGGAAAATTTCTTAACTGAAAGCGCAAAATATAATGAGCAGGCAGAAGTTCAGAGAGTCAAGCTGTCTCATTTAGTCAATCAGTCGCAACAATTACAACAGCGCCTGGAAAAATTACAGATAGAGCGTAGCGAGCTATCTCAGATAAATCTACAACATGAAATAAACTCATTAGATAGCAGTATTGAGCTAATTGAATCCGATAGAGAAGATTTGCAACAACAGCTTGATGCCATTTATCAACAAATTATACAACAGCGGCAGCAGCTTAAAATATCTAACGAGCAATTGCATTTACACCGTTCTGAGTTACATCCGATTAATGGCAAGATAACTTCGCTAGAGTTGTTACAGCAACATGCAATGGGTAAAGATAAAAAAAGCCTGTTGCAATGGCTAGAAAAAATGGATATATCAGAAAATCAACGTTTAGCCGAGTTTCTGGAAGTGGATGCCGGCTGGGATAATGCGCTGGAAATCGTATTAAGTCGTTATTTAGATGCAATTTGTGTTGATGATAGTCAGCCATTGATACAAGGCTTACAGGATTTAACCGATCAATCAATTGCCTTGTTTGAACTGCATAAACAAGATGAAATTCAACTGGATAATACCCTATTGCCTACCTTATTAAGTAAGGTTAATTCTGCGTGGGATTTAACAAATTTACTGACAGGTATTTATTGTGCCGATGATATAGCATCAGCAAAAGAATTTAGCCCACAATTAAAACCTTTTGAATCAATTATCACTAAGGAAGGTGCCTGGCTAGGAAAGGGCTGGATAACAATATCGTGTGCAAATGATAGTAAAACAGGCGTTTTACAACGAGAAAAACAATTGCGCGTTTTAAAACTGCGTAAAGTCGATTTACAAGAAGACATTGAAAGACTTGAGTTGCAGTTAAAGAAAACTGAACTTGCTTTAAAGCATGCTGAGAATAATCGTGAGAATTTGCAACAGAAAGATAAGGTTTTAGGATCTGAGCATTCAACAAAAAGTGCTCAATTTAGTGCTTATTCAGCAAAGCAAGAACAACAACAGCAACGTTTAAATCAAATTAGCCATGATATTGAAGAGATCATGTTTGAAATGACAGACACTGCTGAAATAGTGGATGAATCTGAGAATTTAAAGTGTCAGGCAGAAGACACTCTTCAACAGTTAGCGGATAAAAAACAAGTATTAGAGCAGCAAAGTCAGGAATTGCAGTCCAGGCAATACAATATAGATTTAGCAGTTAATGAGGCACAAAAAACAGTACATGCGATACAGGGACAAATTGAATCACTCAAAGCATCAGAATCTTTAACCACTAAGCAAATTGAACGTTTGCAAATACAAAACCAGCAGTCAGACGCGCGTATTGTCGAGTTAGAACATAAATTACATTCCACATTAATGCCTATGGATGATGAAAAAATTCAGTTAAATGAATTTGTCGCTAAAAAAGCATCTCTGGATGCTGAATTACAAGTAGCGCGTACAAATCAACAAGAAACTGAGCTTGAAATCACTCAATTAGCCAAGCAGCATACTCAAATGCAAAGTGAAATGGAATTGCAAAAGGAATTGTTAGATAAAGTAAGGTTTGAGCAGCAAGACAGTCATGTCAGGCAGCAAACGATTACCGAACAATTAGACGAAATAGGTGCTGACCCTGAACAAATTATTAAAGCATTAGTCGCTGAAGCAGAAGAACAAGAATGGAAAAACAGGCTAGATGAATTAACTAAAAAAATTGGTCGCTTAGGTTCAATCAACTTAACAGCAATAGAAGAGTATAAAACTCAATCAGAACGGATTAATTTTTTAAATGAGCAACATGCTGACTTAATAGACGCTCTAAATACCCTGGAACAGGCAATTAGTAAAATTGATAAAGAAAGTAGACTGCGCTTTAAAGAAACTTTTGATAAAATTAACAGTGGACTACAAACAAAATTTCCAAAATTATTTGGTGGTGGGCAAGCCTATTTAGAATTGACTGAACAGGATTTATTAGTAGCGGGGGTTAATATTATTGCGAGACCACCGGGTAAACGAAATAGCTCTATTCATTTGTTATCAGGGGGGGAGAAGGCATTAACCGCAGTTGCTTTGGTTTTTTCAATTTTTGATTTAAATCCTGCGCCCTTTTGTTTATTGGATGAAGTTGATGCACCGTTAGATGATGCTAACGTAGTACGGTTTTCTCAAATGGTTGAGGAGATGGCTGAAACCGTGCAATTTTTATATATATCACATAATAAGGTAACCATGGAAATTGCAAAGCAATTAGCAGGTGTTACGATGAAAGAGCCGGGGGTATCTCGAATGGTATCCGTAGATATTGAAGAAGCAGTAGACATGGCAGAAAACTAATGGATAAAGAATTGTTAAGAATAGTAATCATTGCTCTAGGCGTTACCATTATTATGGGTATGGTCTTGTGGAGTCTTTTTAAAAACAAAAAGTCAAAACGAGGTATTGATTTTTACGACAAAGGAAACCCGCTGGAGAATATAGATGATTCATTAATAATTAATACCGGTAATGATGATTTTGATATTGTACCGTTAGGTTCGGCATTAGACGAGGATTTGGCACCGGAATTAGACCCTGTTATGGCGGATAGTGATGAATATCAACCTGAACAATCCGTTTCATCGGGTAGTCATATTGATATTCCACCTGTCATTCAATTTAGTCTGGTAGCGTCAGCTAATGCAGGTTTTAATGGTGAAGCATTAATTGAAGCTTTTCAGAAAGTTGGTCTTGAATATGGCAGTATGAAAGTTTTTGAGCGTTTAGATGAGCTGAGACGCGTTGATTTTGCTGTCGCAAGTATGGTTGAACCCGGTATTTTTCCAGAGTCAGAATTGAAAGCATTTAATTCCCCTGGATTAGTGTTTTTTATGCAGCCAGGTGAGCTTGAAAATCCATTGGATATTTTTGAAGAGTTTATTCAAACAATTAATCTATTGGCTACTGAGCTAGGTGGAAATATTCTGGATCAGAATAGACAACCACTATCAGAAGAAACTATTCAACAATTTCGTAGTATTTTATAGGCGATAAAAAAAGATTGTTATATTTTAGGCGTATCTGCCCTTGACGCGATAATTCTGAGGGCATTAGTCTTATAGAAAAGAACTTGTGTCAAGGGGGATACACCTACAGATTGTATTAAAGTCATGCATTTTAAACATCGTCTAAGGCTCTAAATAACATTTCTTTCACCGTCTGAGGTTCAAAAGGTTTGTCGCATATACCTGATATACCCGCTTGCTGAATATTATTTAGACGCGCTTTGTTTTCCTCACTAGTTACCATTAAAATAGGAATATAAGGGTTATCTAGTTCAGTTCGGATGTATTTTGTCAACTCTTTACCATCCATCTCAGGCATATTGTAATCCGTTACAATTAGATCAAAAGAATTTTCCGCCTGACTGAATATTTCTACGCCTTCTTTACCATCTTTTGCTTCCGTTATTAATGTAATTCCCATATTATTTAAAACACGAGATATATGTTTTCTTGCTGTCAGGCTGTCATCTACAACCAGCACACGAATCGCTTCAATATCATAATGCTCAAATGTAATTTCTTCGGGGTCAATATAATCAACTGTTGTTCTTAATGCTCTCTTCAAATCACTTGGGTTAAAAGGCTTTGGAAGAATGGCAACAACACCCGCTTGGCGAATAGGATTTAATGCATCAAAGCGCGTTTCACTTGAAATTAACATAAAAGGGATATTTTTTAGTTTTTCGCTATATTTTATCTTGATGACTAACTCAGTTGCTGACATATCAGGTAGATACATACTGCTAATGATTAAATCCGGTTGGTGAGTATCTAATGTTTCAAGGGCTTCTGCACCCGATGATGTTGATTCTATATTAGTAATTCCTTCTGATGATAGATGGTTAATAATAATTTTTAATTGCATGTTGGAGGGTTCTACCAACAAAATAGACAAGTCGGATATATTAATTTTATGGGTACAACTCATTTATTAGAATCCTTGATAGTGGTCATTAATCATGGCAGTGTAATGTTTTAATTTTGGTTAAATGTTTGTAACCGTCCAGTCCTCCTGTTATAAAAAAAGGGGGTGAGGGAATAACTTATTAAATAAATCCCCCTTTTTCAAAAGGAGACGTTATTTGAGTTTAACCGCTGTTCCATAAGCCAGCATCTCAGAGGCATTGTTCATAATAGCGCTGGTTGTAAAACGAATGTTAACAATAGCATCCGCATCTCTTTTTTCGGCTTCATTTACCATCCGTTCAATGGCTTTATCTCTGGCATCCGCAAGCATTTCGGTATATCCCGCTATTTCACCGCCTACAATACTTTTTAATCCAGCCATTAAATCACGTCCGACATGCTTGGATTGCACAATGTTACCGGCGACAACTCCTAGGTTCTCAGTAATTTCTTTTCCAGGTACATCAGGTGTAGTAGAAAAAATCATTTGTTATCCTTATTTTGTTGAAGTTTTAATTTTAAACCTTTTTCTTAAGAAAAGTAGCTAAAAAATCAAGAAATGTTGTTAGTTTTGCAGGATAAAAACGTCTTTGTAAATAGGTGGTATAAACAAAAAGAGTAGGGATTTTATATTCATGTAGAATTTCTTTTAATTGTTTGTTTTTTAAATGCTGGGTAACTGATAATTTAGGCACTTGGATTATTCCCATACCGAGTACAGCAGCTTCACATAAAGCTCGCCCGTTATTGCTAGCAAATACCCAGTCGTATTTTATTTTTAAAGTATTTCCTTTCACGTTAAAAATCCAGTTATTGCCGTGAGGACTGTTTGTATAGTGTAAACAGCGATGTGATGATAGTTCTTCAATTGTTATAGGGGTGTTGTTTTTAGCTAAATAACCAGGAGATGCATAAGCACACAATTCAGTTTGTGCTATTTTTTTAGCCACAACACCAGGATCTAAGGTATCAGTAACAAGAACTGAAATATCAAACTCTCCTTTACGTAAGTTAACGGGGTTATTATCAAGTGACAATATGATTTTAACTTCAGGGTATAAATGTTGATAAGCATCTATAGCGGTAATCAGATAAATACCGCCAAAATCAATAGGCGCATTAATTCTTAAAGTCCCTTTTACAGTATTACTTAGTTGTGCAGTTGACTCCTCTAAATTCTGAAAATCTTCTAGTAATTGCTTGCTGCGGTTATAAAAAAACTTGCCAGCTTCTGTCGGTGATAAATTACGTGTGGTTCTGTTTAATAGTGTAACGCCCAGTGATTTTTCTAGTTGAGCTATATATTTGCTTATCATCATTGCTGATAAATTCAACTCACGGGCAACAGCTGCAAACGTACCTAATTCAACAATTCGACAGAAAACATGGGTGTTTTTTAATTTATCCATAGTTATTTTTTATAAACTTAAAATTTAAATTGTATAAACTGGTTTAGCTATTTAAACCACTGTTTATGTAGTCTATAATTTGCCTTGGAGATAGTTCTACCTACATCCGCTCATTTGATATTAATAATAGATAAGCAAAACTATTCGATAGATTGAATTTTTAATGTCTTTTAGATCAAGTGAGCGGCTTTTTTTTGCTTTTTCGTAACGCTGACGCGTCAAGCAAAGCAGTATTGACTGGATAACAATTAAAAACCAGGCTTTGAGCATAACAGAAGATGTCACTCGAATTAAGAATCATGCATTGGTACCAAATAATATTCCCGTTTATGGTTGAATTTTGCTATTAAATTGTTTACTCTGAAAAAAAATAATAAATTTATATTTTTTTAGTGGACAGATAAAAAATATCATTGTATTATGGGCATTCTTTAGGAGAGGTGGCTGAGTGGCCGAAAGCGGCGGTCTTGAAAACCGTTGAGG
>CAYMPX010000057.1:0-13283 GCA_964392135.1 uncultured Methylomarinum sp. | reverse complement strand
ATATAACCATATGATTTTAATAGGTAATTATTCTTGGTTTATTTTGCAAAATATTGTTTTTGAAGTATTTAATTTGTCAATACCTAAGTTCTATAGGTATTATTTTCATGTAAGCATTAACACATCTTTTCCCAGAAAAAGGACACGCTATGAATATTCAATCTTCAGACAATAAAAAACTTTTTGTTTTAGATACTAATATATTGATACACGACCCATCGTCCATCTTTCGATTCCAGGAACACAATATTTTTATCCCCATGATTGTGCTGGAAGAACTTGATCACTATAAAAAAGGATTGTCTGATGTCTCACGTAACGTACGTCAGGTGAGCCGTTTCCTTGACGAATTAATCCAGGATGCCACTCAAAACACCATCAACGAAGGTCTTCTGCTATCTCGTATAGAGCATGGCCCGAGTAAAGAGACCCAATCAGATGGTCGTCTATATTTCCAAACCAGTCAGCTATCCTCATTATTACCCGATAGCATGCCCGGCAACATTGCAGATAATTCAATATTAAATGTTGTTCTAGCCCTGTCAAAAAAACACCCTGATGTGAAAGTCGTATTAGTCTCTAAAGACATTAACATGCGAATTAAAGCAGCTACATTAGAACTTAATGCAGAAGATTACCATAGTGACCAGACACTGGATGATATAGACCTGCTTTATAGTGGGGCAACCGCTCTAAAAGAGGATTTTTGGAATACGCATGGCAACAAAATAGGCTCATGGCAAGAAGAAGGACACACTTTTTACAAAATAACGGATCCTCTGGTCAACAGCTGGTATCCCAATCAATACCTCTATATTGAAGATAATTCAAACTTTGAAGCCATTGTCAGATCTTGTGATGGCGAAACAGCAACACTAGAGCTGGCTAAAAACTACCGTCATAATCACAACAATACCTGGGGAATTACTGCAAAAAACAGAGAACAAAATTTTGCGCTTAACGTACTACTCGACCCGGAAATAGATTTTGTTACCCTGCTCGGCACAGCCGGTACAGGTAAAACATTACTGGCACTGGCCGCTGGCTTAACCATGACTATGGAACACAAAATTTACCAGGAAATCATCATGACACGGGAAACAGTACCTGTGGGGGAAGATATTGGTTTCTTACCGGGCACGGAAGAAGAAAAAATGGTGCCATGGATGGGCGCATTAATTGATAATCTAGAACTCTTGGGCAGTCGTTCAGGCACGAATGAATGGGAACAGGGAGCCTCACACAATGTATTAATGAATCGTGTAAAAATACGTTCTCTAAATTTTATGCGAGGACGCACTTTTTTGAATCGCTATCTTATTATTGATGAGGCACAAAACCTAACGGCCAAACAAATGAAAACCCTCATTACCCGTGCGGGACCTGGAACAAAAATCATTTGCATAGGTAATTTATCCCAGATTGACACCCCCTATTTAACAGCAACAACATCAGGTTTAACCTATGTTGTTGACCGCTTTAAAACATGGCAGCATGGTGCACACATTACGCTACGCCGAGGTGAACGTTCACGCTTGGCAGATTATGCATCAGAGACTCTATAATCATCACATTACATTCTAATAGAGTGGACTTCAGTCCGCTCTATTTCAAATCAATATAAATGATCCGTTGGAGTTTCCACTAACTTTGGCCAGGCATTTAAAATAGCTTTAACCGCTGTAGCCAAAGGAATTGCAAAAAATACTCCCCAAAAACCCCAGATACCCCCAAAAAACAAAATAGCGACAATAATCGCAATAGGATGTAAATTGACAGCCTCGGAAAATAATAGGGGCACTAAAACCACCCCGTCAATCGCTTGAATAATTGAGTAAGCAATTGCCACATACATAAACTCGTCTGAGGTAATCCCCCACTGAATAATTGCCACACCCAAAACAGGAAACGTGACTAAAGTTGCCCCTACATAAGGAATCACAACAGAAAGCCCCATCAATACAGATAATAATATCGCGTAATTTAAACCTAACAGGCTATATGTTACATAACTGGCTAAGGCAAGAATCACCACCTCTGCAAACTTTCCTCGCACATAATTTGCAATTTGCATATCCACTTCTTTCCAAACCTTAACACTCAAACTCATATCTCTAGGCATAAACTGAAAAAACCAGGTAATCAAGGCTTTCTTATCTTTCAAAAAGAAAAAAATCATTAATGGCACTAAAAACAGGTAAACCATTGCGGTCACCAGACTTAAAACAGATGCTGCCGAATTTGAAATAAGTTCTTGTCCATAAATCAATAATTCCTCTTGTATGGAAATCATAATATTTCTTACATTATCTTCAGAAATATATTGCGGATGAAGCTCAGGTAAGCGCATCACTTCTGCCTGCGCTCTTTTAATAATTTCAGGGATTCGTTGAACCAACTGCACAGCTTGCGCAGAAACCATGGGCATCAATACAAATATGAATAACCCCAAACACGTGACAAACCCTGAAAAGACAATATAAACGGCAGCCAATCGTGGCAGTCGTTTTTCCAGTTTACCAACAATCCCTTGTAACAAATAAGCTAATACAATCGATGCAAAGACGGGCATCAAAATATCCAAGAGTGAATAAATAAGTACAAATCCAACAATTAAAACTAACGCTAATCCAATGGTTTGTGAATTAGGTAAAAAGCGTCTTAATTGATCAGCAAGAAAACGAAAATTGAAAGCGTCAGGTTGTGGATTCATTATTTTTATTATTTGGGGGGCACTATATTTCGCACATTTTACACAGGGCGTTCAGATTATTGATTTATAAGATGACTGCAACAGAATCTTGCAGTCGAATTCATCAGGCAGATGAAGGTACATATGCCGCTCAAAGCAGGAGCGAGGTACTTCCAGAAATTATTCACGCGCCCTTATAATCAATAACCTGTAACCCTAGCTCTAAATACGCTGAATAGATACATTGATGTTTCTTTCATTCTACATTAATGTCCTTTATTTCGTCCCTCTAAATCACTCACAGCTAATTATTTACTGATGTTACGCACCGATTATTATGAATCAATGATTTACAGTTTTTTCGAGTTGCTGTAGCTCACATTCTATCTGGGGCGTGCGTAACATCAGTTATTTAATAAAAAGACTTAGCTTCGGTCACCCAAGCTTTATCCTTCTTCAAAATCCAAAATAAACCCCTGCAGATGCCTCATTACTTGCCCAAGAAATATGATTATCACGTCTATAATCACGACTACGCTCATACCTTATATGCCCTCTATATGAATATTTATTATACTTAGCTCTTCCCTCATAGCCATATCTATCATTATATTTCAATGCTCGAATCTTCTGACTCAGATCATCCAGGCGCGACATAATATGTCTTTTTTTACGCTCTCCTGGATAATTACGCGACTCATATCGCCTTATTCTTCTGGCAATATGCTTTTGCTCTCTCTTTAATTCCCGAATTTCTCTATGGGTTAACTGTCCTCTATTGATTCCCTTATCAATCCTGAATGCCTGCTTATATTGACGATACCTGACATCTTTCCAAAATAACGTATTATTCTGCTCTCTCTCATGCTTATCATGATGAAAATTCTCTCTATGGTCTGCATAACCAAATAAAGGAAAAAACATTAATATAACCGCTACTATTTTCATTTTAATCTCCCGATCTACTTATGTTTTTTTAAATCCCCTTAATAAATACCAGGGATCTGTTGATGTTGGGTTTAGAATACCTGACGATGAATGAATATTAACTGAACAGCGTTTAATTAATGCAAAAAAAAACCTCCAGAAGTAAAATACTTAAGGAGGCCAAGGTTTGCAGTTAATATATACTCCGCACGGAATATATCTGCTTTCACAACGAGGAGGTTAATGAACTTATAAATCGATAACTTATCTATAAAATTAAATGATTACTGTATTTAATTTTATAGAGTAAATACCTGTACAACAAGACTTTCAATACAGCTGAGGCTTAATCTAGTTTTTCTCTTAAGAAAATGTTACTAAACATTGCAGCCGCACCAAACATAACAGTTGAGACAATAAATGCACCTGAAATAAAGCCCCATATACCGGTTATAAATAATGAACCGATTGCGATATCTTTTTTGATCTGTGACATGGATATATCCTAAATAAAATTTAAATAATTCTGTACAGGTAAACACAGTACCTTAAGTTACCGAGCATGATACGGGATATTAATTAATTAAACAATACAAGCAATTATTAACAAATTGTTTCTTTATTGTTTACAATATATGGTTTAAGCAACAAAATACACATAAAAACAACAGTTTTTTGTAATTGCACAAAGCACCTTGTTTAAGCGATAATGATTGGCTATTTTTACTTAAATACGCTACACACACCCACTCACAAAATGAGTGGACTGTAAGTTTCGGAATATACTATGAAAAAAACGATGTACGAAAAAATCTGGGACAGCCACTTTGTGGTTGAAGCAGCAGGTCAATCACCTTTACTCTATGTTGATCGTCATTTAATGCATGAAGTCACTAGCCCTCAAGCATTTGAAGGTTTAAGACTTTCTAATCGTAAGGTACGTAATCCTCATAGTATTTTGGCAACCATGGATCACTGTGTGCCAACTAAAAATAGAGATTTGCCGATTGCCGACCCTATTGCCAGAAAGCAAATTGAAACCATGGCAGAAAATTGCCTGGAAAATGGTCTTAACTTATATGATATGAAAAACCCTAATAACGGTGTTATTCATATTGTTGTGCCAGAACACGGCTTTGTTCACCCGGGCATGGTTGTCGTTTGTGGCGATAGCCACACAGCAACTCACGGGGCATTTGGTGCATTGGCTTTTGGTATTGGTACCTCAGAAGTAGAACATGTGATGGCAACTCAAACATTGCCTCAACAAAAATCAAAAACCATGTTAATTCAAATTGATGGTGAATTATCTAACTATGTATCAGCCAAAGATATTGCACTCGCTATTACAGGTAAAATAGGTACGGCGGGCGGTACCGGTCACGTTATAGAGTATGCCGGATCAGCTATCAGCACACTAACAATGGAAGGTCGCATGACGCTCTGTAATATGGCGATTGAAGCAGGTGCCAGAGCAGGACTGGTTGCCCCCGATCAAAAAACATTTGATTACCTGAAAGGCCGTGAATTCGCCCCATCGGATGATAACTGGGATAAAGCCCTGGCTTACTGGAAAAGTCTACCCAGTGATGAAGGTGCAGAATACGATACGGTTATTACATTAAATGCAGCCGACATTGAACCTCAAGTAACCTGGGGCACATCACCTGAGCAAGTCACGGGCATTACCAATATCATCCCTGCGCCTGAAGATTTTGCTGATGAAATCAAGCGCCAAGCCTGTGCCAATGCTTTAGATTATATGGGCTTAACCGCACATACAAAAATCACCGATATCCCTGTTGACTTAATCTTTATTGGTTCATGCACTAACGGCCGCATTGAAGACTTCCGTATTGCCGCCGAAGTTGCTAAAGGCACTCAAGTTGCAGAAAATGTAACCGCGATTGCTGTACCAGGTTCTTACCTTGTTAAAGAACAAGCGGAAGACGAAGGTTTAGACAAAATATTTATTGAAGCCGGTTGGGAATGGCGTGAGCCAGGTTGTTCTATGTGCCTGGCAATGAATGGTGACGAATTAACCGTCGGTCAACGCAGCGCATCAACATCAAACCGTAACTTTGAAGGCCGCCAGGGTAAAGGGGGTCGTACCCACCTGGTATCACCTGCTATGGCTGCCGCTGCTGCCGCTGCGGGTCACTTTGTTGACATTCGCACTCTTTAAAATATAAGGATCACTGGAAAAAACGATGGAACCCTACAAAAAACATAAAAGTATTGCTGCCTTAATGAATCGCAGTAATGTGGATACTGACCAGATTATTCCCAAGCAGTTTTTAAAAAAAGTAGAACGCAGTGGATTTGGAATACATTTATTCCATGACTGGCGCTTTAACGAAGACGGCTCAGACAACCCTGAATTTGAACTTAATAAATCCGCTTTTAAAGGTGCTAAAATACTGGTTGTTGGCGATAACTTTGGCTGCGGCTCATCGCGTGAACACGCACCCTGGGCTATTGCAGATTATGGCTTCAACACCATCATTTCTAGCAGCTATGCGGATATTTTCTACAATAACTGCTTTAAAAACAGCATATTACCCATCATTGTCGATAAAGAAAAACTAGCGATATTAATGAATGAAGTTTCGGCAAACGAAGGCGTTCAATTTGTTGTTGATTTAGAAAACCAGGAAATCACTACCCCCGCAGGTAACGGCTTTAAATTTGATGTCGACCCTGTGCGTAAAGAAAATTTATCCAAAGGCTTGGATGATATTGGTTTAACCCTTCAACAGTCTGACAAAATTGATCAGTATGAAAAGAAACACAGACAAAACTACCCTTGGCTTTGGAGCTAAAAGCAAATCACTTAAGCAATGGTTCCTGCGCATAGCGCCAATAGCATTAAGTTAAGTTTTTATTACTTTATTTCCAATAAGATACATTGTAGGTTGGGTTAGATTTTTTATAAAACAAAAAAACCTGGCTCAACGCCACTATGCTACAGCCAAATGTCGGGTTATACCTTATTGTGCTTCGCTTGATAAGCTAACCCAACCTACAATTAACAACCACCTCATGCTCTTCTAAGGCAACAAAACATGTCCACCCAACCCAGGCATATCCAATTAATGGATACCACGCTACGTGATGGCGAACAAACACAAGGCGTTTCTTATTCACCGGATGAAAAAGTTAATATTGCCAAAGCACTCTTGCAATCATTACGTGTTGATCGCATAGAAGTCGCATCTGCCAGAGTTTCTGATGGCGAAAAACAAGCCGTTACCCGCATTAACGAATGGACCAGAACAGAAGGTTTTGATGGTCGCGTAGAAGTCTTAGGTTTTATTGATCATACCCTCAGTGTTGACTGGGTTATAGAAACCGGTGGCAGCGTGATTAACCTGCTAACCAAAGGCAGCGAAAAGCATTGCCGCGACCAATTAGGAAAAACCTTAGAACAACATGTCGCAGATATACTTAAAACCGTTAACTATGCCTTAGGAAAAGGTTTAACAGTCAATGTTTATCTGGAAGACTGGTCAAACGGCTATCAAGACAACAAAAATTATGTTTTCGCCTTAATGGATAACTTACAGCGCACAGGTATCAGCCACTTTATGCTACCTGATACATTAGGTGTTATGTCGCCTGACGAAGTGCTTGATAATCTGGGTGATATGTGTCGTCGCTACCCCGAACTTCAGTTTGATTTCCACCCTCACAATGATTATGGCTTAGCCACAGCCAATGTCATGGCAGCCGTTAAAGCCGGTATCAATAGCATTCATTGTACGGTTAATTGCCTAGGTGAACGTGCGGGTAACGCATCACTGGCTCAAGTGACCGTGGTATTACGCGACAAAATGAATATGGAATTATCCATAGACGAAAGCAACATGGTTCGTACCAGTAATATAGTGGAAAACTTCTCAGGCAAACGCGTTGCGGCTAACACCCCGATTATTGGAGTGGATGTATTCACCCAAACCGCAGGAATTCATGCCGATGGCGATCAAAAAGGTGACTTATATAAAAGTAAATTAGTCCCCGAACGCTTTTCCCGCAGCCACAGCTATGCTTTAGGCAAGATGAGTGGCAAAGCCTCATTAAAGAAAAACCTGGAATTACTGGAACTGGATTTATCAGAAGAAAACCAAAAAAAGGTACTGGCTAGAATTGTAAAATTAGGCGATTCAAAACAAACCATCACCACAGACGACCTGCCCTTTATTATTGCCGATGTATTAGAAAGCAAAAGCTATCAACACATCAAACTCCTTAATTGCTCTATTACCAGTGGATTTAATCTGGAGGCAACTGTCAGCTTACGAGTCAATGTAAAAGGCGAAACACATATTGCATCAGGCTCTGGTAACGGTGGCTTTGATGCCTTTATTGATGCCATCAATAAAGTAATGAAACTTCATGACTACACCCTACCCGCTCTATCAGACTATGAAGTAAGAATCCCCAAAGGCGGTCATACCAATGCATTAACTGAATGCATCATCACCTGGGATTGTCAGGGCAAAGCACGAAAAACACGAGGCGTTCATTCCAACCAGGTATTTGCAGCTGTTTTAGCCGCTTTAAGAATTATCAATATCCAATTAGAAGAATTGGGTAAAGACAACTCAACAGCGATGTAAAATTAATGTAGCTGCTTGAAATTCAAGACGCTCTGACAAAGGGTTCGAATAAATTCGAACCTACAAAAACAGCTACATTAATTATACGAAAACACTTAAAAGACAAAAAATAGCAATCCTACACTTTATTCTTTGGTGTAGGGTTGCTGTTTTTTTGTTACATTAGCGGGATAATCTGTTCAAAAAGCCCACCATTAGTCACCAATATTTGCTTTGGAAAAACCCCGTCATTACCTTTAAAGTCAGTGACCGTTGCCCCCGCCTCTTTTGCAATTAAAGCACCTGCTGCTACATCGTACAAATTAAGCTCTTGCTCCCAAAATGCATCAACCTGACCATCAGCGACTAAACATAAGTCCATTGCCGCCGAGCCAAAACGTCGCTGCCCGGTGGTCTGTTCTGCAATACGACAAAAGCGTTTTAGATTGTTTTCTTGTAAATAAGAGCGCAAACAAGCAAACCCTGTTGCAATCATTGAATCAGCCAAACTAGATTCTGCTGAAACAGTAATCGCTTTACCATTTTTATTTGCCCCCTTACCTTTTTCAGCAAGATACAAATCATCCAATGCAGGTGCATATACCGCACCCGCAACGAGTTCCCCGTCAATTTCCAAGGCCACACTAATCGACCAGAAATACTGCCCTTTCGAGAACGAATGCGTGCCATCGATAGGATCAACAATCCAGCGATTGGTTTGATCTGCAGATTGGCCGCTTTCCTCCCCCCAAAAGCCATATTGAGGATATGCCTTTGCCAAGGCATCCTTCAAGAAAGCCTCAACAGCCACATCCGCATCAGTCACTAAATCTCTAGGACTTTTCTTAACAATCTCCACACTTTCTAAATTTTTAAAATAACGCATAGCAATAACGCCAGCCTCACGAACAATACGCTCAAGAACAGATAAAGATATAGACATTATTGCTACCTGGAGATAAATTTAGTTAAATTAAAAATTCTGATTTATCATGACCCGCAGCAAGCAATGCTTGCATCCATTTTGGAGCAACACCTCTGCCCGTCCAGACCTGAGATTCATCATCAGGATTACGATACTTAGGCGCAACCTTCTTTACTATTTTATCTACACCTACATTAATTTCAACAGTTGCACCGATGGATGCCGCCAATGATTTAATTTGTGCGATAACTTCTTTGTGCTTTTGTACTTGTTTATCCTTTAAAGCCTGTGCTGCTTTATCAATAACACTTTGTAACTCAACTTCTGAAAGATCTTTATATTCAGTCATACTATTAAAACTCTACAAATAAAAAAATAACCTATAGATTATAACACTGATATTAAATAAAAATAACCATTTATTTAAAAGGTATTTCTATTTTAAATAAACATTAAATACAATATTATTTAGAACAACACCCTGTTTACTTACTAGCCTAACGCTCCATACGCCCGTTTTAGTATGAGATATTAACTTACTCGTTGTAGCCCGCCATCTATCACCCAGGATACTAATCTGTCTTTTATATATTATATTATCATTCCATAACCATTGGTGAGCCAATGTTTGCCCCTTCATATTTATTATCTCAGTAAAATAATAAATAGCTGTCGCCTGCTCTTTACTTACAAAAACAGGAAGTATCACCCTATCAACAGGCTCTTTTTCTCGCACCCCTGTTGTCAATAATGCCCTGACAACCCGATTATCGACAACTGGTTTTTCCTCTAAAACAGTAGCCTCCTCACTTTTTATAGAATCAACCACTATACTTTTAGTATCAATAAATAAATTTTGTTTTTTTACAATTAACTTAACTGTTTCTCGCGGTTTTAGCGTTACTTGTTTTAGTTCCAATTCATCACTTACAGGGTCAGAATTTCCACTAAAAAAATAAAATGGCAGTAATATTAAAATCAAAAGTAATAAAACAGCCATCACTATGCGTTTCACATGCCATTCTATCACCCTTTCTGGTCGCTTATTTTTCAACAGCCTGCCACCAACTTCTGGACTATTTATTTTAATAACAACTTTATTGCTTTCTACCATGAAAGCGACTCCTTTATTTTAACTGCGAGACTGACCTTCTATACAATGAGCTTATTGTTTTAACCCACCCAACTTAATTCTTTACCTGAAAAGGGTTTTCACAAAGACACACGGTTTTGGCATTAGGTTAAATTAAAGCGGCAATAATTTTTACTTCACCTATAATCTTCATTTGGTAATATACCACTTTAGCCCTCTCAACTATTGGAATGTTGGAAACACCATGAGCAATCTGCTGAAACTGTTTCAAGAATCTTCGGCTCTTTATGGAAGTAATGCCGTTTTCATTGAAGATTTATATGAAAAATACCTCGAAAACCCGGATCTGGTTCCTGAAAGCTGGAGAGAAAAGTTCAATGTCATCCATAACGGCGCGACATACGAAATAGCTCACAGCCCTATTGTTAATCGTTTTGAACAACTTGCCATAGCCACCGGAAGACTGGCTAAACTACAAGGCTTCACTGAAGAAAGCGTAAAAAAACAATCCGCTGTCGCCCGTCTCATCGACAGTTATAGAATGCGGGGGCACCAAATAGCCGCAAACAACCCGTTAGGAAAAACAACGACAACCCCCGCCGATCTGGAGCCTTCCTATTATGGTTTAGCAGAACCCGATATGGATACCCTGTTCGACACAGGCTCGCTTTATGGAATAGACCGCTTGCCATTAAAAAAGATTATTTCAACCCTGAAAGAAATTTATTGCGGCAGTATCGGTACCGAATACATGCATATTGCTGATTCAGAAACCAAACGCTGGATTAAAAACAAACTGGAAGCAAGCAAACCTTGTTCTTACATTAGCTCCGTTGAAAAAAGAACGGCTATTTTAAAATCTCTCACTGCAGCAGAAGGGATTGAAAAACACTTACATCGAAAATATGTTGGACAAAAACGTTTTTCACTTGAGGGCAGTGAGAGCCTGATTCCCATTTTAGATGAACTTGTACAGCAATCAGGCGAGCAACAGGTTCAAGAAATTGTTATTGGAATGGCTCACCGTGGACGTTTAAACGTCCTTATTAATATTCTAGGTAAAAGTCCAGCTCAACTATTTGGTGAATTTGAAGGCACGAATACCTCCTCCCCCGGTGTTATTACCGGAGATGTTAAATATCACATGGGCTTTTCCTCTAATATTGAAACCTCAGGGGGGTCAGTCCATTTAACCCTGGCTTTTAATCCATCCCACCTTGAAATCATCAATCCCGTTGTTGAAGGCTCTGTTAAAGCCAGACAAGACCGGCGTGGCATAGGCAGTATTAATACCATTATCCCTATTTTGATCCATGGTGATGCGGCATTTGCAGGGCAAGGCATCGTCATGGAAACCCTTAATATGTCTGAAACCCGTGCTTTTTCTACCGGTGGTACGATTCATATCGTTATTAACAACCAAATAGGCTTTACCACCAGCAACCCATTTGATGCACGCTCAACCCAGTATTGTACTGACGTTGCAACCATGATTCACGCCCCTGTTTTTCATGTCAATGGTGACGATCCTGAGGCTGTTATTTTTGTTACCCAAATGGCTTTAGATTATCGGATGAAATTTAATAAGGATGTAGTGATAGATCTTATCTGTTATCGACGCTTGGGGCATAACGAAGCGGATGAGCCAGCAACAACACAGCCGATGATGTATAAAACTATTCGCAATCTATCCTCCGTCAGAGAGCTGTATGCACATGAGTTAATAGAAAAAGGCATCATAACAAAACAGCTAGAGCAGCAAATGATACAGGATTACCAACAACTACTAGAGGAAGGAAACCCTGTTTCTCGCCCCGTATTAAGTAACTCAAACTATTCTTATTCCGAACAATGGAAAAAATATTACAACCAGGAATGGACTGCCCCCGGCAATACCCGTGTTACTTTAGAAAACCTGCGTTTTTGCAACGAAAAATTATTACAACTACCCGCTGAGTTTGAATTACATCCTCGCGTGGCCAAAGTGATGGAAAATCGAGCAAAAATGTCAGCAGGCGCTCTCCCCATAGACTGGGGCTTTGCCGAAAATATGGCTTACGCAACATTATTAACTGAAGGCAGAGATATTCGCTTAGTAGGGCAAGATGTTGGACGAGGTACTTTTTCCCATCGCCATATTGTCGTTCACAATCAGTTAAATGGTGAAACTTACTTCCCCGTTCAACACCTCTCTGAAACGCAAGGACGCGCACAAATCTTTGACTCCTTATTATCAGAAGCCGGCGTACTCGGCTTTGAATTTGGTTATAGTTCGACAGAACCTGAGAAATTAATTATTTGGGAAGCCCAGTTTGGTGATTTTGCCAATGGCGCTCAAGTCGTTATTGACCAATTCATCAGCTCAGCTGAAACAAAATGGGGACGTTTAAGCGGCTTAGTGATGCTTTTACCTCATGGCTTTGAAGGACAAGGACCTGAACATTCATCCGCCAGATTAGAACGCTATCTTCAACTGTGTGCAGACCATAACATTCAAGTTTGCAACCCAACCACACCGGCACAAATATTTCATTTATTAAGGCGTCAATTAATTAGACCCTATCGTAAACCGCTCATTATTATGAGCCCAAAAAGTTTACTCAGACATAAATCCGCAGTATCTACATTGGAAGATCTGACAGAAGGTGAGTTTTTAGCTATTATTCCCGAACAAAACGCCGTCACCCCTAAAAAAATCAGCCGTCTTATTCTCTGTTCAGGCAAAGTCTATTATGATTTATTAGAGGCGCGAAACACGGATGAGCTAGATCACATTGCGATTATCCGGATTGAACAGCTATATCCCTTCCCTAGCGATTTATTTAAAACTGAAATAAATAAATATCCAAATTTAGAACATATGATCTGGTGTCAGGAAGAACCCAAAAACCAAGGCGCCTGGTATCAATCAAAACATCACTTTTATATCAATATAGACCAAGCAACGCATCAGATCCGAAAAAGCACAGTCCGAAATCCAATCACCTGAAGCCAACTCGTAAGCCGTCTTCCGCCTGAAAAAAAAAAATAAACCAAAAGATACCAATA
>CAYMPX010000056.1:0-13370 GCA_964392135.1 uncultured Methylomarinum sp. | reverse complement strand
TACCGAAGGATAAAGATGTGATGCGTTTACTTCGATTTTGTGACTTATTTACGATTGTTTGCTAAGGATGTGAATAGCTACAATTTTTCCTCGTCTCCCACGATGGTCACGGATGGTCGGAGTGTCGCCGTTGTCGGGAACATTCGGCGACCGTGGGAATGCAGACCGAGCCAGATATAAGCACCGTATGTGTTCCCACCGAGGACGGTGGGAACGAGAAACTCAAAAAACGATGGCTTTCAAAAGGCTTAGGGGTGATAAAATGCATCAACAAGAGCTTTAATTAAATGCAATGTTTTGTTGTTGACATCTTTTTCAGGGTTAAACTCACTGATCTCAAGTACACGGATTTTGCGGTTGTTTCGAATTTTAGATAGTGCTTTAATTAACGCTTTAGCCATTATTCCGCCTTCAACAGGTGTTTCTACACCGGGTGCATCCTGGGGGTCAACTACATCCAGATCTATACTGATTCCAATAACCTCACAGCTCTGGCTTAATTGTTTAACGGTTGATAATAATAATTGCGTTAAATGGGTAATTTGTTCTGCAAATGTAATACTCACATTATGCCGTTTTAGCAATTGGTATTCTTTTTCCTCATAACTGCGAATACCTATCATTTTAAGGTTTTCTGCATCAATAGCTCTGTTTGATGGGTAGAAACAGGCCAGTTTTTTATCCGCACTGCCCAATAATGCCGCGACGGGCATACCATGAATATTACCGGAAGGCGAGGTGCAAAAAGTATGGGCATCCAGATGGGCATCCAGCCAGATTAGCCCCAGTTTATTTGGAGGTTCCAAGGTATTGAGTACCCCTCCCCACGTTCCCAAGGCACAGGAATGATCGCCCCCAATAACTAAAAAAGGCTGATTTTGTTTTAAGCACGCCGAGCTATAGTGACTGATTGTTTTATTTAGTCTGATAAGTTGAGCTTCATCTGAGCCCTTGTTATCAGGATGTAACATATGCCACTGTAACTGTTTGTTTGTTTTTGAGCGTGTATATTCATTACGCAACATTTCAGCAGCGTATCCACATTGCCGTTCTGGACCCCCCAGACATGATGTAATTCCCAAGGTTTGTATTATCATTGCTTCAGAATAAATGAAAAGTGATGATGCTTCCAATAATTTTATTGTAATTTTTTAGTTAATAAACCGGCATTACCCCCGATTGCAGCTGTATTCGTCGTTACTGTTTGTTCAATGGCAAAGCGTTGTAAATAATGTGGACCACCGGCTTTGGGTCCGGTACCGGAAAGTCCCATGCCGCCAAAAGGTTGCACGCCGACAACAGCCGCAATCATATTACGATTGACATAAATATTACCCACTTTGCTATTTTTAACAATAGTATTGATAGTGTTGTTAATTCGGCTATGTATACCCAGCGTTAAGCCATAACCGCTTGAGTTTATGGCATCTATCAGATCATCAAGCTCGGCTGTGTTATATCGAATGATATGCAATACAGGACCAAAGTTTTCCTGTGTAAGTTCCGATAAGGATGAAAGCTCTATCAGTGTCGGAGGGAAAAAACATGCGCTTTCCAGCTGTTTTGGTAATTTCAGTTGAAACACTCTTTTCGCTTGTTTTTGCATGGCTTGTACATGATCAGCCAGTTGTTTGACTGCATCTGAACTAATAACCGGCGCTATATCTGTAGAATAGTCCTGAGGGTCAGCAATCACTAATTGCTGCATGACACCTATTATTCTACTGATGATGTTATCGGCCACCTCGTGAGGAAGAAATAACACCCGTAACGCTGAACAGCGCTGACCCGCACTGTTAAAAGCCGATTGTACAGCGTCTTGAACCAGTTGCTCACTATAGCCAGAGCTATCAGCAATCATCACATTCTGTCCGCCGGTTTCAGCGATCAATGGGATAATACAGCGATGTTTAGCCAGTTGCTGGTTAATAGTTTGAGCGGTTGATAAGGAACCGGTAAAAGCAACACCGGCAATTCGACTATCAGCTAATAAATGCTGACCTATGCTGGCTCCATCGCCCGGTAAAAACTGTAGCACATCATCGGGAATACCCGCCTGATGTAACAGTTGAATACAGCGCATGGCAGTTAAGGATGATTGAGTCGCCGGTTTGGCAATCACCGTATTTCCGCTGACCAATGCAGCCGTGACCTGACCTACAAAAATAGCGACGGGGAAATTCCACGGACTGATACAGACAAAGATGCCTCGACCATATTGATACAGTTGGTTTTTCTCACCCGTTGGCCCCGGCAACACTAAAGGTTGCTCAAATAACTCAATAGCAGATTGCGCATAATAGCGACAAAAATCCACGGCTTCACGTATTTCTGCCAGTGCATCTTTAATGGTTTTTCCAGCCTCTCGCACACATAATGAAACAAGCTCAAGCCGGTTTTGTTGCAGAAGTTCTGCGGCTTTCTGCAGATAAGCTGCGCGTTTATCAACCGCTGATAAACGCCAGTATTTGAATGCTGAAGCGGCGACCTTAATCGCCTGCTCAATTGTTTTTTGATCACTGTATACAACATTGCCAACTATTTGATGACTATGTGCTGGATTATAACTATTGTGTTCAAACCCTGAAACAGGCTTTCCGTTGACCAAGGGGGAAGCGTGCCATATTTGTTCGTCAAAGGGTTGCAGATCTTGCTGTAGTTGCGCGATAACTTCCAAGTCAGCCAGGTTTGTGCCTTCTGAGTTAAGGCGTTGTTTACCATATAAATCTTTGGGCAACAGGATTTGAGTTACTCGCTTTGCCTGGTTTTTTAGCGTATTAACAGGGTCAGCAATAACTTTTTCAATGCTGATCTCTGCGTTTTCTACCTGATTAATAAAGGAAGTATTCGCGCCATTTTCAAGTAAACGTCGGACCAGATAAGGTAATAAATCCTGATAACACCCCACTGGCGCATAAATACGACAAGGAATCGTGCCATGCGTTTGTTTCCGTATTTGTCTGTAAAGTTGCTCACCCATACCATGCAAACGCTGAAATTCATAGCCTGGGTGTGTTTTACCCAGTTCTAAAATAGCCGCAATTGTATGCGCATTATGGCTGGCAAATTGCGGATAAAATTCATCAGGATGAGAAAGAATTAATTGGCTACACGCCAGATAAGAGATATCAGTGGCTGTTTTGCAGGTAAAAACCGGGTAATCTGTCAGACCATTAACCTGGGCGCGTTTAATCTCACTATCCCAATAAGCACCTTTTACCAGCCGTATTGGAATTCGGCATTGCTGTGATTGGGCTAAAGCGGCTAACCAATGAATTGTACTGATGGCTCTTTTTTGATAAGCCTGCACCGCCAGCCCTAACCCTGACCAACCTTTTATAAGGGGATCGGTAATCACCTGGTTAAAAATATCCAGCGATAGCTGCAAACGTTCTGACTCTTCTGCATCGACGGTTACTGTAATATTTGCAGTACGCGCCTTATGAGCCAAATATAATAGCTTGTTACTGATTTGTTGAATCGCTTGTTTGTGCTGCAACGGTTCGTAACGCGGACAGAGTGCAGATAACTTAATCGAAATCCCAGGGTTTTTACAGGGATCATGGCTTTTTGCATGTTGTGCCAAAACGTCAATTGCCTGTGCATAGGCATTGAAATAACGTTCTGCATCGTTTGCTGTTAAAGCCGCCTCACCCAGCATATCAAAAGAATATAGATAATCTGGCTGTTTATTCGCTTGAATCAAGGCTTTCTCAATCGTTTCTGCAATAACAAATTGATAGGCTAATTGCTGCATCGCCTGTTTTAAGGCTGTACGTATCAGCGGAAGACCTATGCGAGAGGATAAACGAGAAAAAATTTGTTGATGCCGGGGGGCTGTCAGCTCAAATTTCTTTTCTATGTTACCGGTTATCTCAAGTGCCAGGGTTGAAAAATTAACCCATAAAGAATCACTCTGTTGCAGATGTTTATGCCAATCTGCTGCTGATAATTTTTCCTGTAAAAACAAATCCTGAGTATGGTGATCAGGTATGCGTAGCAACGCTTCGGCAATACCCATTAAAACCAGACCTTCTTCAGAATTGAGTTGGTATTCGTGTAAAAAAGCCTCAACCAGTGTTTGCTGATCTTTTTCTGCCCGGATTGCAGTAACCAGTACATGCGCCTGCTGATGGATTGCTGTTGCAGTATAAGCCTTTAAATAGTCCAATAATTGCTTGATCGTATCAGACTCATTCGCCAGATAAGCCAGATTTATATTGCTACGCAAATTTTCCAGTACAGTATTCATTTTAATACGACCAATGTGCCGGATGTCTCTCTAATAACATGGCACAGCCTTTTAACATGAATGGCGTTGCCAGGTTTAATAGAAATGCGGTAAATACCACGACCGAAAAAACATTTTTATCCAAAGTGCCCATTTCAATACCTATATGCGCCAGCGTTTCAATGACTTCATTGGGGGTAACCCAACCGCAACCGAGTACAGCCGGGTCAATAACAACGCCCATAATCAACTCACCCATAATGGTTGGTAAGCCAATTCTGCGCGTAACAACAGATACGCCCCAAACGACTAACATCAGCATCAGCAAGGAATGAAAGATTGATTCCATAAAGGCTTACTCCAATTTCTTAGTTAAGAAACCAGTACATCGGCAACAAGCTGTAATGCTTCTTCAGTCCGGTCGGTGCAAATAGCCACCAGACCAAAATGTTCATCACGATGTATAAATCGAATACTACGTAATCCTATGCCTGCATCGGTAAAACGACGCGCTATTTTTGCTAAAGCACCGGGCTCATTGCTGAGTTTAACTAATATGGCATCTTCAGTCACAACCTGCATATTATTTAGCTTATGAATGACCTGTAGTGCTTTCTCGTATTGATCCGTATTCAACACCACAACAACATGTTCACCCGCAAGCTCTGCATTCAATGATTCAATATTAATATTCTCAGCTGCCAATGCCTCACTAATTTTAGTCACCACCCCCAGACGATTTTTAGTAATAATGCTTAACTGTTTCATCAGGCTACCTGCTGATTTTTTGCCAGACTGATATCATTAATAAACCGATCAATATGGCTGGTTTTAACATGAGGCATCGTAATGATATGAGCCAGCTCATTGTGTGTGGCAATTTGCCATTTTGCTAAAACATTTTCCTGTTGCCTGGGGAAAACGACGGTAATTGAATTAGGGTTACGCCAGGCATTAATGCCACAGTCATCCAATCGGCTAATAGCATAATCTGCGATAGTCAGGCAGTGTTGACATATTTCTTTAAAACCGGATTTCCCTTTGCTATTAATGGCATACCAAAGAAACAGCGGGGTAATGGCATTTCGTGAACCAGTTACTGTGGTATCTAAAGTGCCGATATATTCCACAGCTCGGGAAATGCGATCTACATTGGTTTTTTTTGCCAGGACTAAGCCGCAGGGAATAGGCGAGCCAATCATTTTATGACCGCTGATAGAAATACTGTCTATACCGGCACTAAAATCAAACGCTTGCGGTTTATCGACAAAGGGCAAAATCATACCACTGAGTGCTGCATCACAATGAATATAATACCGAGTGATGGCTAAATCGTTGATGATCTGTTTAATTTTATCCAGGTTATCGACAGCACCCGTCATTGTAGTGCCGATATTGGCAAAAATAATAGCGGGAATATCTCGGTGAATACGAATGGTTTCAGCCAGATCCTGGTAGTCAATTTCACCATGGCATTGACTTTTTACCATGATATTTCTCGCATGAAGCATGCGTAAAATTTTGGGTACACTGTAATGCGTCGCTTCGGAATAATATAACAAAGCATCGGGATAAATTTCCCTTGCCAGATAAATTCCGTACATATTACCTTCAGTACCGCCATTAGTGACATAACCCCAGGTTTCTTTTTCTTTTGCGTGCAGTAATTCGGTAAAAAAAGCAATCACTTCACGTTCATATTCATGGGTATTTAAATGATAACGGCTTTCGATAAACGGGTCGCCAATATTATTTAAAGGCATACTCAAAAAGGGATATAAAGAACTGTAATCAAATTCACGGGTACAGGGATAACCAAGAAAATGATCGGCATCAACTTGCAATTTCTGTAAAAAAGCATCAAGGCGTTTTTGCTGTTGCGACCTCAATATTCGCGTATCTATCTGAAGCCCCCTTGTTTTCATGGTAGATCGCCTTAAGTTGATAGAATAACCCTTAGAAATTATTCGTTTCTAATAGTTCATTAAATAGTTACCTTGAACAGGATGCTGAAAACGAGGTCTTTCATTGTCTGACCCCACATTGAGCGGGGTTCAAAAGTGATAACTTGCGATTTTTATCATCTTTTATCCACATTTATCTACAACTACAGCAATTAAAAATGTCTTTATTTTTCTCCTCGACGTTAGTGAATTTTAGGGCTAGTCATTATTTAAAGCCTTTTAGTATATCCAATGGAAAAACGATGGTGGAGGATCTTTCACCGGCAATCTCAGTCAAGGTCTGTAAATATCTCAGCTGTATCGCTTCCGGTTGTTCTGATAATATTTTTGCCGCTTCCAATAATTTTACCGAAGCCTGCATTTCCCCTTCTGCATGAATAACTTTTGCCCGTCGGGTACGCTCGGCTTCCGCCTGCTTGGCAATCGCCCTGATCATACTTTCATCCAGATCCACATGTTTGATTTCAACATTGGAGACCTTAATTCCCCAGGCATCGGTTTGCTGATCCAGACTGTTCTGAATATCAATATTCAGACGATCACGTTCTGCCAGCATTTCATCCAGCTCATGCTGCCCGAGTACTGAGCGCAAAGTGGTTTGCGCCAACTGGCTGGTGGCATCATAAAAATTTTCCACTTGTATGATCGCCTTGTCCGGTTCTATAACGCGAAAATAAACCACTGCATTCACTTTGACTGAAACATTATCACGGGAAATGACATCCTGAGTTGGCACGTCCATCACAATGGTACGTAAATCAATCCGTTCCATTTGTTGAATAATAGGGATAACAATAATAAACCCCGGCCCTTTAACATGGTAAAAACGACCCAGCATAAATATAACACCCCGCTCATATTCTCTGAGAATCCTGAATGAGCTGATGAGCAGAACCACTAAAATACTGATAAAGATATAACTGAAATTTGCAAACATCACTTGTACTCCTGTTGTTTAATAGGCATAACCCGTAAAACCAGACCATCAATCGCTATGACTCTCACTTTTTCATTTTTATGTAACGACAGCTCAGATGATGCACGCCAGTTTTCACTATGTATGCGAACTCTCCCGGTTTCGCTAAAATCATCCAGCACTATGCCGACACAGCCCAGCATTTCTTCTTTACCACTAACAACCGGGCTATGTCTTGATTTCAATAACAGACCGATCGCAACAATAAAAAACACAGTGCTGCTCAGAGCAAATCCGGCAACCAATCCCAAATCTATACCAAATCCCGGCACATCAGTATCCATAAGGATTACGGAACCAATAACAAAAGCAACCACGCCTCCCAGCCCGAGTATGCCAAAACTGGGTACAAAGGATTCCGCAGTCATCAGAGCGATCCCTAACAAAATCAACCCCATACCGGCATAATTGACCGGTAATAGCTGCAATGCGTATAAAGCCAGCAACAGACAAATTCCACCCACAGTACCGGGTACAATGCTGCCTGGATTAGAGAATTCAAACACCAGCCCATAAATACCGACCATTAACAATATATAGGCCATACTGGGGTTGGTGATCACAGCCAGAAACTGACTGCGCCAGTCAGGCTTTATCTTTTGTATTTCAATCCGCTCGATATTCAGGATAAGTTCTTTACCAGAAACCGTAATTTTTCGCCCCTGTAGCTGCCGAAATAAATCGCTTACATCGCTTGCAACAATATCAATCACCTGCAGTTTTAAGGCTTCTTCAGCAGAAAGACTAGCCGCTTCACGTACCGCCTGTTCAGCCCATTGCTGGTTTCTGCCATGCATTTTTGCCAGCCCCCGAATGTAAGCGGTTGCATCATTGATCATTTTGTGAGTCATTGGATCAGACAGTGATTTGGGTTTGGACTCTTCATTATCATTGTCTTTATCATCGCCAAAACCGCCAAAGCCGCCGATTTGCACCGGTGTTGCCGCGCCCAGATTGGTAGCGGGTGCCATTGCGGCAATATGACTGGCATAGAGGATATAGGTCCCGGCACTGGCAGCACGCGCTCCACCGGGTGTAACATAACTGATAACAGGAATAGGCGAGGCAATGATCTGTTTAATTATCTGGCGCATGGAAATATCCAGACCGCCAGGTGTATCCACAGTGATTAATACCGCCTTAGCCGGGCTGTCTATCGCCTTTTGCAGATTACGCACTATATAATCAGCTGTTGCAGGACCTATAACATCATTGATTTCAAGCTGTATAACCAACGATGATTTATTAACCGGCTGAGTCTCTTTTTGTTCGGAGTGAACCGTTGTTACAACAGCCAGTAGTAGCAAGAAAACAAATCGAATATTCCAATTAATCAACATAACGCGTTATCCACTTTTTAGTGTTGATACTTTCAGTGTACTCCTGAGAAAAGCCAACTGCAACGAATACTCATTACTAAGGTTTTCTATTAACCTATGAAGATATACTCAACTTTAAGCAAAAGTATTACCCGTGAGTTGATATTACTGCCTTACTGTTTGTTATTCTTTGTTGCATATATCACCACTAAAAAAGTATAGTTCACCCTGAAATCACAAGAAAAAATCCAAAACAATATGACTGAATCCACCGTAGACGCAATAATATCTCCCGCAGTTCATCTAGCGGTATTATCCAAGACAGAAGTCAACAAATTGCTGGATACCAGCCAGGGTGGATTGTATCAATTGCTACATAATTGTGCACTGGCTGTGCTTAATTGCGGCAATTACCTGGATGATGGCAAAGAACTATTAGAACGCTACAATTCTTTTTCTATCAAGGTGATTCAGGAGGAACGGGGTATTAAGCTGGACGTTACAGGCGCACCGGCGAGTGCCTTTGTCGACGGACAGATGATTCAGGGTATTAAAGAACATCTATTTGCCGTATTGCGGGATATTATTTATGTCAGTGACGAAATCAATGACAACCCCAAGTTTAACCTGCAAAACTCCGAAGGCGTAACCAATGCAGTATTTCATATTCTTCGAAATGCCAATATTATTCGTCATCAAACCGAACCGAAACTGGTCGTTTGTTGGGGTGGGCATTCCATATCTCGCGAGGAATACAATTACACCAAGGATGTTGGCTACCAAATTGGTTTACGGGATATGAATATCTGTACGGGTTGTGGACCTGGCGCAATGAAAGGACCAATGAAAGGAGCAACCATCGGTCATGCCAAGCAGCGAAGTATGAACGGCCACTATATTGGGATTAGTGAACCGGGAATTATTGCGGCTGAATCGCCTAACCCTATTGTTAATGATCTGGTGATTTTGCCGGATATTGAAAAACGGCTGGAAGCATTTGTACGCACCGGACATGGCATTGTTGTATTTCCTGGCGGTGCGGGTACGGCGGAAGAAATTCTGTATTTACTGGGTATTCTGTTACATCCTGAAAATACCGAAATCCCCTTCCCATTGATTTTTACCGGGCCAAAATGTGCGGAAAAATATTTTAAACAGATCAATCAATTCATTGGCGATACCCTGGGATTTGAAGCACAACAGCGCTATAAAATAATTATTAACGATGCCGCCCGTGTAGCGCGAGAAATGAAAGCAGGTATCCAGCAGGTTCGAGAATTCCGCAGAAATAGGGGCGATGCTTATTATTTCAACTGGTCTTTAAAAATCAGTCTTGAATTTCAACAACCTTTTAGTCCGACACATCAGAATATGGCTAAACTGAAATTACATAAAAATCAGGACTGTCACCAACTAGCAGCAAATTTACGCCGCGTATTTTCTGGAATTGTAGCGGGTAATGTGAAAGACCAGGGTATCCGGGCTATTGAACAGCATGGCCTGTTTGAGATCAACGGCGATACCGAGATTATGGAGCCGGTCGATCAGTTATTGAGTGTTTTTGTGGCACAACAGAGAATGAAATTACCCGGCAAAACAGCCTATAAGCCTTGTTACAGAATTATGAAATCATTGTAAATAAAATACGCATTTTTTATAGTCATAAAACCACAGTTGCTAGAGCGAATACAGTAAACCGTCACGTTAATATTCAAAAAACCAGCCTCTAATCAGGTGGTTTTATTGGTTGACTAATTGTGACACTCTGTTACAAATTACAGTTACCCCCATAACAAAAATAAAAAAATGAAAACAAAGCCTCTGGACTCCAGCCAATTATACAAACCTTGTAACATTGAACATTTTCATTTTAAAAACACAGATGAACTGGAACAAATAGAAATCACTATCGGTCAGGACAGGGCTATTGATTCTATTCGATTTGGACTGCGCATTGAACCGAAAGGCTACAACATTTTTGCCTTGGCACCTTCGGGTACAGGCAAGCTAACCATGATACGCCAACTGCTAGACCATGAATCCAAACAATTATCCATACCTCCCGACTGGTGCTATATCAATAATTTCAGTACCCCGGCAAAACCTCAAGCGGTTCAGTTCGTAGCGGGAAAAGGCAAAGAATTCCAGCAGGATATGGAACAATTGATTGATGAGCTGAGTGTTGCAATTCCGACCGCATTTGATGGCGATGAGTATCGCTCAAAAAGAGAAGAGATAGAAGAAGAATACCGAAAGATGGAGTTAAGTGAAATTAATCTGCTGAGGGAGGAAGCGCTCAATACACATATTATTCTTGCCGAAACACCTACCGGTTACGCGTTTACGCCAACAGATGATAAAAACAACGTCATCAGTGCAGAACAATTTAATAAGCTGGACAAATCCGTTCAACACAAATATCAACAAGACATTATTAAGCTGCAACAACGTTTACAAAAACTATTACGAAAATTTCCCTTATGGCGTAAGGAAACGAAACGTAAATTACAGGCATTGAATAGAGAAGTCGCTGCACTGGCCGTTAACCATTCCATTGATGAATTAAAAAATAAATATGCAGCGCATCAGCAAGTATTAGCTTATCTCAATGATGTAGATGCAGATATTCTTAATCATGTCAGCGATTTTATTCCGCAGAGAGAACAAACACTGCCTTTTATGGAAACAATCAAGGAAGAAAACCCTTTCAAACGATACCAGGTCAACTTGATTGTTTCCAATGCTGAGCAAACAGCCGCACCTGTTGTTTATGAAGATCATCCCAATTATGCAAACCTGTTAGGTCATGTTGATCACCATGCCTATATGGGCGCTTTGACCACCGACTTTACCATGATTAAGCCCGGTGTATTGCATAAAGCAAATGGTGGCTACCTGATTCTGGATGCGCGTAAGCTATTATTCCAGCCTTACGCCTGGGAAAGCCTGAAAAGAACCTTACAGTCGGGTGAAATACGCATAGAATCACTGGAACGTGCATTGAGTTTAATCAGTACATCATCATTAGAACCTGAACCGATTCCTGTTAACTTAAAACTTATTCTTTTCGGTGATCGTTTGATTTATTATATTTTGAATCAATACGACCCGGAATTTCAGGATCTGTTTAAAGTGGCTGCAGATTTTGACGACTCGGTAACACGGTCTAGCACTGAAGAAGAATATGCCCGACTGTTAGCAACTATCGCCAGGCACGAAAAATTACACCCTCTTAATCCACAAGCCATTGCCCGAATTATAGAGCAAAGCGCGCGTCTCACCGGAGATGCTGAAAAACTTTCCACCCACTTGCGAAGTATTAAAGATTTATTAATCGAATCGGATTATTGGGCAAAGTTTAATGGCCATAATGTGATGACCAGTAGTGATGTTCAACAAGCAATAGAACAAAAAGTGCATCGCCTGGACAGGATACGGGAAAAAATGTATGAGAACATTCATCGTGGCACGGTATACATCGACATTAAAAACCAAGTGATTGGGCAAATTAATGCGCTATCTATATTGCAACTCGGGGAGTTTTCTTTTGGCCAACCGACACGTATTACCGCGACAACTCGCATGGGAAGTGGCAAAGTTATCGATATAGAAAGAGAAACTGAATTAGGGGGTCCCATTCATTCCAAAGGCGTACTGATTTTATCCAGCCTTATAGCGTCCCGTTATGCCCGCAGAACCGCTTTCTCACTGAGTGCCAGTCTGGTATTTGAACAATCCTATGGACAGGTTGAAGGTGATAGCGCTTCACTCGCCGAGCTCTGCGTCATATTGTCATCATTGGCTGAAATTCCATTACGACAAGATTTAGCTATCACCGGCTCAATTAACCAGCTAGGTCAAGTGCAACCCATAGGCGGGGTTAATGAAAAAATTGAAGGTTTTTTTGATATCTGCAAGGAACAAGGTTTAACAGGAAACCAAGGCGTCATAATACCTGCCAGTAATATTAAATACCTGATGTTGCGTTGGGATGTTGTGCATGCAGCAAAAGCAAAACAGTTTCATATTTATGCAGTAGAAACCGTTAATGACGCGTTACATTTATTAACCGATATAGAACCGGGGGTTAGTAATGATAAAGGTGAATATCCAGAAGCCTCATTTAATGGCAAAGTCGTTGCACAATTAAAATTATTTAATACCATTAAACAGGAGTTTATTGCGACTGATAAACCAAAGGATTAAGGAATCCTCTGATTAAATAACCGGAGCATGTCTCTACCAAATACTGTCTGTGGCTACAACTATACCTGCGGATTTAAGGGTTGGTTTACGGGTTTTATCGTGTAATCAACAGCTATAACTGAACAATAGGCTATCACCATTGTCTCTTTATACGCTATGAATTGTTTACATAACTATGAACTCAACACAGATTTTAACCAACAATAGCTTATGGAAACCTGCTAAATGACTCAAGATAAAGGAAAAATTTGTGTTTATTATGATGGCAGCTGTCCGCAATGCATCAGAGATAGGCAGACCTATGAAAAGCTTGCCGGTAAAGCAGGTGACACTATTTGCTGGATAGATATTACGGGTCAGGAACAAACATTACGTAAATTGGGAATTGACCCCGTTAAAGCGTTAACTGAACTGCATGTCAAAGATGAGAATGAGCAAATTCTTTCTGAGATGAATGCGTATATTTTGTTAATGAGTAAAGTCTCTGTATTGCGTCCTATCGCCTGGCTGATTGGAGTCCCGTTGCTCAAACCAATGCTGGCTAAAATTTATCATAGTCTGGTTAATCGCCGACTTCATCAAAGCGGGCGGTTATAAATTACATTGTCGTTAAGTTGGCTACTTAGGAACGAGAATTTAATAATATACGAAATTTTGACACAGGATTTTGGTTT
>CAYMPX010000055.1:11512-13378 GCA_964392135.1 uncultured Methylomarinum sp. | reverse complement strand
ACTTCGGGCAAAAACTCGCCTTATTTAAACTCAATTGATCCATACAAACCCTGAAAACCAGGTAAAGACATAATGCGCTCACCTGGTTTCTTTCGTCACCTGGCAATCATTACTTATGATGCGCTGCTACTGCTTGCCCTATTATTTCTAGCAACAGCTATTGCTCTCCCTTTCAACCAAGGAGAAGCATTTACTGCATCTCAATACATTTTCCCTCTCTATCTACTCGCTATCAGCTTCCTTTTTTACGGCTGGTTTTGGACACATGGCGGACAAACACTAGGGATGAAAACATGGAAAGTGAGAATTCAAACGTTCGACAAACAGCCTTTCACCTGGACACATGCCTTAAAACGCTTTTTTCTGGCTCTCATTTCATGGGGGGTCATAGGGCTTGGTTTCTTATGGAAGTTAATAGATAAAAAACGCTATACATGGCATGACCATTTATCAAAAACAGCCTTGTTTTTTGTCGAAAATTCCACTTCAGATTAAACGTGTATTTTTTGAATCACATGGATTTGATAAATACAGATTATGCAAGAGAAATTATCTGTAACCGTTGCGAAACCAATAACTTATGCCTTGAAAAAACCACCAGTACTTAGGCAGAAAACACCCCATTCAAGTTTATACTTCCCGCAGTCACAGCTGTGTAGCTTACCTTATTAATAGTTAGTCACCCGACGGAAAAGATGCCTGCACTTCAATGCAGGCAAAAACCAACAACTATGACCACGTGAAGTATAAAAAATCTTACCAGCCTTTTTCAACTGTTTTACACTTAACAACCACGTCTTTCATATAACAACGATATTTTTCCTCGCCCTCATACTCACCTTCACAAGCTTCACAGACTAACTGACCTTTATCTTCAACCTTCTCCAAACTCCATCCATACGGCATCTGAACATTTTTTTTATTCCATCCATGTGCCTGCTCATTACAAAGAAGCTTGGTATATTTTTTAAAGCGATGTCCACTTGATGCCTGTTTGACAGCCTTGTCTTTAGCCTTACACCCTGGAGTTGGTTTTAAATGCCCCGTAATTGTTTTATATTCCCAGTTATCCGTACTTAAAGCAAAAGATTGATTAGAAAAAACAACTAATAATACAAATAAAAAAAATGTTTTAAATTTCATAGCACCACCGTTCCTTTCATTATTATTTTTAAGGTTAATACATGGGCTATTGTAGCCTTAATTAAGAAAATTCTCCATCTTCCACCGCTTATTCACTGGCTCATTTGATAAAATAGACCTTGCAACCCATTATGCTATAATCCAGATTATCCCTATTGTCACTCACCCCCAACAACAGGTTTTAAAAAAATGAAAAAAACAATAAAAATCTTACTTATCGCGGCTATATCTTCTGTTGCATTTTCTGCAAATGCGAAAGATGTCATTATTAAACTTGAAGATAATTCAAAAATTCTTGGTAAATGGAAATTATATGCAGAAACAGCTGCACTACACAAAGAAAAAAAACTAGTAAAAAACGACTGGAATTTTGGGGCTGATGGTATCTTAACCTCAACTTCCAGAGACCCAAGAATAGGGGCATCTAAAGATGTTAAAGTAAAATATTCTATTGAAGAGGGTGCGATTAGAAAACAAATGCAGCCAGGAAGAGAAAAATACGAAACATGCAAAGTCGTTAAACTCGAAGGTAAAGACATGACATTACATTGTAAATTTAACTACTATCTATTTACCAGAAAATAGCCCCTAAGATATCGCATCAAATTTATGCTAAAAACAGCTTTCCCCATAAGGAACTCGCACGAAATAATATTGACAACAGGCTTATCTTTTTATTCCCTGCGCGTTTCTTAAAACGGCTGTTTTTTTCGCTTCATCAAA
>CAYMPX010000055.1:0-11412 GCA_964392135.1 uncultured Methylomarinum sp. | reverse complement strand
CTTCTGGTTATTTTGTTTAAGAAAATCAATGTACATAAACAGATCATACAGCGCCATATTTCCCGGCTTAACCACAACAACTTTTAATAAATCAGGATTAACGGATGTTTTCCATTCCATTCGGTCTTTATTACTAGCAAATATTTGGTTTGTCGTCACTTCTGTTTGCTTAATACCTTCTATGTGCCATAATCCATTACCTAGGAAACTTGCCTTTTGTACCTGACTCACTAATTCCAACCGGCCCTGCTCATTAAATTCGTAAATATAGATATCAGATAACTCCGTCTTATTTTTGATTTTGCGGATATTGATAAATTTATTATCTTCCCTTAACCAAACCCCATAACGAGACCGCACCAGCACTTTATCATTCTGAGCTATTGTTTTTATCAATTGTGCGGTACGCTCTGCCTCAGGCGCAACAAACTCCCCAATAATCACCGCTATCGCAGCCAAAATAACACCGGCTATCATCACCGTTTTAATCACCCAAAAAATCGATAAACCCGCAGCACGCATTGCCACGATTTCTCGATTATTCCCCATTGCACCTACCACAAAAAGACTGCCTAATAAAGCCGCTGAAGGAATTAGCTTATAAAGCACACTGGGGGACGTGAGTATCAAAAACAAGAAAATTTCTTTTAACCCATAACTGCCTTTGCCCAGATATTTTAGCTCATCACTAAAAGTAAATAAATTAAACAGTGTCAGCAATAAAATAAGCGCAACAATTGAACCTTTTAAAACCTCTGTGACTATATAGCGAGTTAAAACACTCATATTTTACCTCGCCCCTTAATTTGTAGCATAACCCACGGTATACCGTACAATCGTATTAATAAAATTCCACCTAAGATCAACAATAATAAATACACAGCAAAATAACCAAATGATGCCGGTATGGTTTCATTGACTACCCAGCTATAACTCATGCGTTTTAAATTGCCATAAATAAAATAAATAGCAAATGCCACAATTAAACTGCCATAAACACCCCCTCGCGGTGAAAGTTTCGCTAAAGGTACTGCCAAAAAACTTAAAAAAATAACTGCCAAAGGAATAGATAATCTTGATTGCATTTCTGCCACGTCGGGTAACTTGTCAGAAAGCCATAATTGATCGCTGGGTATCCCCTCTCTATGCAGGTGTAACTGCGTTTCTTTCTTTTCGATTCGAATACCATATTCATCAAACCGTTCAATAATAAAATCCATTTCACCGGGCACACCTTGAATTCTCTCACCTTGTTGTAAAACCAGATACAAACCACCAGGTAAATGTTCTAACCGTCCATATTTGGCATTAACCACTCCTAATTTGCCTCCCGCTCTATTTTGTATAAATACGTTATGCATACGCTTGTCACTGTCGATATCTTCCGTATAGAAAACCAACTCACCCTGACTGTATTCACTAAATCGTCCCGCAGAAATCCCTCGAATATCGCCTGCTTTTTGATCTTCATATATTAATAATCGCATTTCAGCTTCAGCCCAGGGTGTCGCAATCATCGATAGTCCTGCAGCAACAATACTCAGTGGAAAAACCAATAAAAAAACAGCCCGGTAAATCGCAAAAACACCGCCGCCAGCAGAGGCAACCGCTACCATTTCCTGGTCTCTATACATCCGCCCTAACACCATTAATATTGCCATAAAAATCGATGCGGGTAAAAAGCCCCCCGTTGCCACCACCATCTTTAAGCCTAAAATACTCAATACCGTTTCATTAGAGATACTGCCTTCAATCGCTTTAACTAATACTTTAATAAATTTTCGGCTGACGATAATAATCACAATCACCGACAAAACTGCCAACACTGTTTTTATTAAATCGAACATAATCATCTTATCTAAAACGGAAATAAACCGATAAGACCTCACTTTACCTTTTTTTTTCGACGCAATGCTCAAACGACCCACCTTAAAAAACTCATGTATAATCTACCTCACTTACTCTCTTAAATCATTTCCTTACAGATACTTTTATGGACTATTCTATAGAAACCTTCGCTTTAGACAAACTACAAACTGATTGCATTATTGTTGGTATCTATGAGAACCAACAACTTAGCCCGTCAGCAACAGCCGTTGACCAACTAACCCAGGGCATTATCACTCAACTTATCAAGCGAGGCGATATTAATGGGAAAAATGCAGATACATTGTTAATTAATTACATTCCCAATAGTGCAATAACACGCATTTTATTGCTGGGATTAGGCAAACAAGATACCGTCACGCCCAAACTTTACCGTAAAGCACTCACGGCAGCTATTACCACAATTAAAGCCGCAAAAATAAAAGCTGCCAGTTGTAGCTTGCTTGATATTGTTGTTAAAGATAATGACGCGCAATGGAAAACCCGCCAAATCATTGAAACGTTTAATGATGCGCTTTACCTGTTTGATCAAACAAAAAGTGAAAAAGGCTCAAAAGCAGAGTTAGAATCTGTACAAATATTGACCTCAGATAAAATCAAACCAAAAGCAGAACAAGGATTGATTCAGGGCTTGGCAATTGCCAAAGGTATAGACCTGACCAAACTGCTTGCTGATTTACCCGGCAATGTGTGCACTCCAACTTTCCTCGCCGAACGCGCGCAATCTATCGCAGAAAAATCTGACAAGATGGATATTGAAGTACTGGAAGAAAGTGATATGGAAGCCTTAGGTATGGGCTCCTTCCTATCCGTCTCTCGCGGAAGCCGTCAACCGGCAAAATTAATTGTATTAAATTATCAAGGTGGAGCAAAAGACAGCAAGCCTATCGTACTTATTGGTAAAGGTTTAACCTTTGATGCCGGTGGCATTTCATTAAAGCCGGGTGCAGGCATGGATGAGATGAAATACGACATGTGCGGTGGAGCCAGTGTTTTAGGCACACTACAAGCGGCTGCCGAAATGAACCTGGGCATCAATATTGTCGGTATTGTTCCTTCATCCGAAAATATGCCTGATGGTGATGCCAATAAGCCAGGTGACATAGTAACCAGCATGGCTGGACTCACCATTGAAATATTAAATACCGATGCAGAAGGTCGTTTGATTTTATGTGATGCCCTAAGCTATGCAAAAAAATTCAACCCTGAAGTAGTGATTGATTTAGCTACCTTAACAGGTGCTTGTTTAGTGGCATTAGGCAGAGTCCCTAGCGGACTATTAGGCAATGATGATGCGCTATGTAATGACCTGATCGATGCCAGTGAAACAGCCTGTGATAGCTTGTGGCGCTTGCCTTTATGGGAAGAATACCACGAGCAATTAAAATCTAATTTTGCTGATCTGGCGAATATTGGTGGCCGTGATGCCGGCACCATTACTGCGGCATGTTTTCTCTCCCGCTTTGCCGAAGACTATCGTTGGGCACATTTAGACATTGCGGGCACAGCATGGCGCTCAGGAGGATCTAACAAAGGCGCTACAGGTCGTCCTGTTCCTCTATTAAGTCAGTATTTAATCAATAGAGCGAATGGCTGAAGCGAGTTTCTACATATTACCGTCCCAGTCATTGCATGAGCGTTATCTTTTTGCCTGCAAACTGATAGCTAAAGCCTATAGCCTGGGACAGTATGGTTATGTTTATACCGATTCACCCCGGCAATGCCAACAATTAGACACGCTATTATGGACTTTTAAAGACACCCGTTTTATTCCTCATCAAATTTATGATGATCAGAATGATATACCCGATTATCAACAATCCATTTTACTTGGCACCCGACCTGCACCTGAAAAATGGCAAACGCTTATTTTTAACTTGTCATCAAAATACCCCGAAGATTTAACCCAAACAAAACGTATTTTAGAAATTCTGGATAACAATGAAGCCTTAAAACAAATGGGACGACAACGTTATCGTCACTATGAGAAAAATGGGTTTAAAATGATATCCTATAAAATATAATTCAATTTATTAAACAGACCCATCCATGGAAAAAACATACGCCCCCCATTCAATCGAACAACGCTGGTATCAAACCTGGGAAGAAAAAGGCTATTTTGAAGCAAAGCCTGAAGGTGAATCCTATTGCATCATGATTCCACCCCCCAATGTTACCGGCAGCCTACACATGGGGCACGCATTTCAAGACACTATTATGGACGCTTTAAGCCGATACCATCGGATGAAAGGTTTTAGCACATTATGGCAACCGGGCAGTGATCATGCCGGTATTGCCACACAAATGGTGGTTGAGCGTTTAGTTAATGCAGAAGGCAAAACCCGCCATGATTATGGTCGAGAAAAATTTGTCGAAAAGATTTGGGACTGGAAAGAGCAATCAGGCGGTACCATTACCCGGCAATTACGTCGCATGGGCTCATCTCTGGACTGGCAAAAAGAACGCTTCACCATGGATGACGGCATGTCGGATGCCGTACAAGAGGTCTTTATCAAGCTGCATGAAGAAGGCTTGATTTATCGTGGTAAACGCTTGGTCAATTGGGATCCCGTGTTACATACCGCTGTTTCTGATCTGGAAGTATTATCCGAAGAAGAAAATGGTTTTATGTGGCACATGCGCTACCCATTATCGAATGGTTCAGGGCATTTAATTGTGGCAACTACACGCCCGGAAACCTTATTAGGTGATGCTGCCGTTGCCATTCATCCTGACGATGAGCGCTACAAACATCTATTAGGTGAATTTGTTGAGCTGCCTTTAACCGGTCGCCGTATTCCTGTTATTGCCGATGAACATGTAGATCCTGAATTTGGTACCGGTTGCGTGAAAGTAACCCCGGCACATGACTTCAATGATTACGAAGTATGGACTCGCCATAGAGATCACTCCTCTATTCAAGACATGCCTCATGGCGGTCTAATTAACATCTTTACCGCTGATGCCACTATCCGCGCCAACGTAGACGACGAGATGCAGCTGATACCTGAAAAATATATCGGTATGGATCGTTTTGATGCCCGAAAACAAATGATTACGGATTTAGATGCACTCGGTTTACTGGAAAAAATCGTTGATCATAAACTGATGGTGCCGCGAGGTGATCGCTCAAACAGTGTGATTGAACCGTTTTTAACCGATCAATGGTACGTAAAAGTTGCACCGCTCGCCAAACCTGCAATAGAGGCCGTCGAAAATGGCGATATTAAATTTGTCCCTGATAACTGGAAAAATACTTATTTTGAATGGATGCGTAACATTCAAGACTGGTGCATTTCAAGACAAATCTGGTGGGGACACCGAATACCTGCCTGGTATGATGAACAAGGCAATATCTATGTCGGACGGTCTGAACAAGATATTCGTGAAAAACACCAACTGGCAGAAGACTATCCGCTGAAACAGGATGAAGATGTGCTGGACACCTGGTTTTCATCGGCACTATGGCCTTTTTCAACCTTAGGCTGGCCAGAAAAAACCCCTGAATTAGCACAACATTACCCCACCAGTGTTTTAGTCACAGGCTTTGACATCATCTTTTTCTGGGTTGCCAGAATGATTATGATGGGGCTTAAATTTCAAGGTGACGTGCCGTTTAAAGAAGTCTATATTCATGGTCTGGTGCGAGATGCCGAAGGTCAGAAAATGTCTAAATCAAAAGGTAACGTGCTTGATCCCATTGATTTAATTGATGGCATTGATTTAGAGACCCTGGTTGAAAAACGGATGTCAGGCATGATGCAGCCACACTTAAAAAAGAAGGTAGAAAAAGCCACTCGCAAACAATTCCCTGATGGTATTCCGTCTTTTGGTACCGATGCCTTACGTTTTACTTTTGCATCCCTGGCATCGACAGGTCGTGACATTCGTTTTGATTTAGCGCGTACTGAAGGCTACCGTAATTTCTGCAATAAACTATGGAATGCCGCACGTTATGTGTTAATGAATACCGAAGACCAGGACAATGGTTTATCAGACGCGCCTTGCGAATACTCACAAGCGGATTTATGGATTACCTCGCGTTTAAACCAGGTCATCACCGTCACCAGCGAATCCATTGAAAGCTACCGTTTTGATTTAGCCGCACAAGCACTTTATGAATTTACCTGGAACGAATACTGTGACTGGTATTTAGAACTGGCGAAAATCTCCCTGCAATCTGATAACCCAGCATTACAACGCGGTACACGTAAAACATTAGTCCATGTTTTAGAAAATATTTTACGTTTGAGTCACCCTTTAATGCCCTTTATCACTGAAGAAATTTGGCAGCGTGTTGCACCTTTAGCGGGGATTACTGCAGAGACTATTATGCTGCAACCTTATCCAGTCGCTAATGACCATCAAATTGATAAAGATGCGATTAATGCGATGCAATGGATTATGACGTTTATTCTAGGGCTGCGTAGAATTCGTGGTGAAATGAATATTGCCCCAGGAAAACCACTGCCTGTATTACTACAAGATAGTTCGGCAAGTGATTTAGCATTGTTAGAATCTAATCAGGACTATTTATTAAAACTGGGTCGTATCGAATCCATTACAGTGCTTGCAACAGATGAAGCTGCACCCGAATCAGCCATTTCTTTAGTAGGCGAAATGAAAATTCTGATTCCAATTGCAGGGTTAATTGATAAAGACGCTGAAATTGCCCGGTTAGAAAAAGAAATTCTAAAAATTCAGAAGGACTTACCGCGTATTGAAGGCAAGTTAAGCAATCCAAAGTTTATTAATAAAGCACCAGAAGCTGTGATTGCCAAAGAAAAGGATAAATTAGCTGCGCTACACTCTTCGTTGAACAACCTTGAAGAACAACTGGTTAAAATCAAAGCACTTTAAATAATGAGCAAGCGGGCAACAAAAAGTAATAGTCCTCGGTCACTCGATGAGTGGACGAGGGTTCTTTGCGAACAAGAAATGCCTATCTTCTCTAATACCGCACAAAATATTCATAGCACCTTGGAAGATAACAATAAAGGTGCTATGGATCTTGCCTCCATTATTCTGCAAGACCCTAACTTAACCAGCAAACTACTGACTGTAAGTAACAGCGTCTACTACAATCCTTCCAATCAAAACATTAACACGGTCTCCAGGGCGATTGTTATTCTGGGATCAAATATTATTCGCGAACTGACCTTGGCCTGTTCTTTTTTTGAAGCGATTATTTCGCCAGAGAATAAACAACGTGCCAATGAAGAAATAGGCTTTGCAATTCATGCGGCAGTTCAAGCAAAAAAAATAGCGATTGCCTGCAATACCCCCTCTTCTGAAGAAGTCTTTATTGCCACATTACTCAATAATGTCGGTAATATTGCTTTTTGGTGTTTTGGTGACAAGCAATGTCAATATATCACAGAGCTGGTTCAATCAGGAAATTTCAGCCTTAAAGAGGCTGAAAATAAAGTACTGGGATTCAACCTATCAGAATTAAGCCTGGGTATTTGTAACGCATGGCATTTAGGTGGACTGATTGAAAGCGCCCTCACCTCCTCACCATCATCTCCTGATATCGAACCTATTAGCTTAGGCAAACAAGTTGTTCATGCCATCAATGAAGGCTGGGATTCAAAAGCAATGAGAGCCTGCTTAAAAAAACTAGAGTCTCTCACTGGCGAAAGCCAGGCATCTCTAAAATACAATCTTCAAAAGAACACCGAACAAGCCACTCAAATTGCATGTAAATTTGGCGCTCACGATGCGTCTCAATTTATTCAGCCTAATTTATCACATAATATATCCACCTCAACGCAAATAGATAACATCACGGTCACAGATTATAAACAAATCCAGTTTAATATTTTACAGGATATCACGAATCACATAAGTGGCCGAATCAACCCCAACACACTATTCGACATGACTGTCGAGGGTATTCATAGAGGAATCGCCATGGATAGAACCCTGTTTTGTCTATGTAGTGCAGATAAAAAAACCCTGCGAGAAAAACGGGCTATTGGCTGGCTAAAAACACCGAATACCCCCTTGGTTAAACTTGAGGTATCCAACCTACCTGCTAACTTGTTTTTTAAAGCACTGCAATCATCAGGACTCTGGGCAAACCCAAAGTCCGAATCAAATTTTTATACACCCAATGTCATTAACAGCATAGGCAAAACAGAATGCTTTCTTATTCCTGTTTATGTTGAAAACAGACCTATAGGTTTAATTTATTGTGATCGCTCTATCAATCACAAACCGTTAACAGAAGACGACTTTAAAACAGCGAAACATTTTGTGCAGCAAGCGATTATTGGTTTAACGCTGTATAAGATTAACCATACACATTAATAGGCTCCGCGCGGTCATTACAACGGTTTTCTATTCATTGATTTTTTATTGATAGCTACGTTATTAAAACAGTTGCACAGCCTAAAAAACATACATTTTACAGCTAAACCAGGTAGACAAATAACTTATTTCATCTATATTGGCATTACTACAACATAAAAAACAACCCTTCATGGCAACAGTTCAGACTGACTTACAATTTGGTGGCCTAACAAAATGTCTTATTCAAAAAGGTCTTTTAACAAAGGCTGATGCAGAAACACATGTTAATGATGCACAAAAAAATAAAACCCCCTTAATTAGCTACCTGGTTGCAAATAACATCATAGCGAGCAAGACAATTGCATCCTTGGCCTCTGTTGAATTTGGCGTTCCTTTTTTTGATCTGGATGTTATTGATACACAGTCATTACCCACTAACCTAGTCAGTGAAAAACTGATTCGCCAACACCACGCACTCCCTTTATTTAAACGAGGAAACCGCTTATTCCTTGCTATATCAGACCCCACTAACTTCCAGGCACTCGACGAAATAAAGTTTCATACCCGCCTTAATACCGAAACCATACTGGTTGAAGAAGACAAACTTTCAAAAACACTAGAGACTGCTCTGGAAGCCGCTGACACCTCGATGACCGATCTACTGGATGAAGATCTGGATAATTTAGAAATCTCGGGGGGAGATGAACAACCTAAAGAAAGTGACAACGAATCGGATATAGATGATGCCCCGATTGTACGTTTTGTAAACAAAATCCTACTTGATTCTATTAAAAAAGGTGTCTCTGATATTCATCTTGAACCTTACGAAAAGACATTCCGTATTCGCTTTAGAGCAGATGGCATACTGTACGAAGCAGCCAGTCCACCTGTCAATATAGCCAATAGGTTAATATCCAGAATTAAAGTCATGTCAAAAATGGACATTGCCGAACGACGCGTCCCCCAGGATGGCAGGATTAAAATGAGACTGTCTAAAAACAGAGCCATTGATTTTCGGGTTAATACCTGCCCGACTTTATTTGGTGAAAAAGTTGTTTTACGTATTTTAGACCCAACCAGTGCTCAAATAGGTGTTGAAAAATTAGGGTTTGAACCTGAACAACAAAAATTATTTCTTGATGCCATTCACCGTCCTTATGGGATGGTTTTAGTCACTGGCCCAACAGGCAGTGGTAAAACAGTTTCCTTGTATACCGGGTTAAATATATTAAATAAAGTTGAACGTAACATTTCAACGGCAGAAGACCCCGTTGAGATTACCGTAGAAGGCATTAACCAAGTCAACATGAATGTGAAGGCAGGACTTACCTTTGCTGTGGCATTAAGAGCCTTTTTAAGACAAGATCCCGATATTATCATGGTCGGTGAGATTCGAGACCTTGAAACAGCCAGCATTGCAGTAAAAGCCGCCCAAACCGGTCACCTGGTATTATCCACGCTACACACCAATGATGCACCTCAAACCATTAACCGTCTGATGCAAATGGGTATTGAACCTTTCAATATTGTTTCGGCTGTTAACTTAATCATGGCGCAACGATTAGGTCGTAGACTGTGTGAACACTGTAAAAAAGAAGCGGATTTCCCTGACAAAACTTACCTGGATGCGGGATTTAAAAAAGAAGAACTAAGCTCATTAAAAATATACACAGCCGTCGGCTGTGATCGGTGTAATGACGGCTATAAAGGTCGGGTAGGTATTTATCAGGTCATGCCGATAAGTGAAGCGATGCGTACGCTTATTTTAACGGGAGGCAATGCCATGGAAATGTCCAAGCTATCTAAAAGTGAAGGCATTAATGACTTAAGAGCATCCGGTCTGGAAAAAATTCGTCAAGGTATCACTAGCCTTGAAGAGATAAACCGAATTACAGAGGAGGAATAATGATGGTCGAAGAAACCGAACAAATAGATTTTGTCTGGAAAGGAAAAGATAAAGCAGGCAATAAAACAGGCGGAGAAATTAGCGCAAAAAGCATAGCTATCGCTAAAATTAATTTACGAAAATCCGGCATTCGTGTTTTAACGCTAAAGAAAAAACCTAAAGCCTTGTTTTCAGCAAGAGTTCAGGCTATTACACCTGCTGATATCGCTGTTTTTGCCCGTCAATTAGCCACCATGCTTGATGCTGGCGTACCCATGGTACAAGCATTTGATATTGTGGGTAAAGGTCATAAAAACCCCAGCATGTCTGAAATGATATTATCAGTCAAAACAGATATTGAAGAAGGCGATACGCTTGCCGAGGCTTTAAAACGCAAGTCACTTTATTTTGATGATCTATTTTGTAGTTTGGTTGAAGCAGGTGAACAGGCAGGCGTATTAGAAACACTGCTTGATAAAATTGCGACCTATAAAGAAAAATCAGAATCCATCAAGAAAAAGGTAAAAAAAGCACTGACTTACCCGATAGCGGTACTTGTGGTTGCATTTATAGTTACTGCTGTACTCCTTATTTTTGTAGTGCCTGTTTTTGAAGATCTATTCAAAAGCTTTGGCGCTGATCTTCCCTCCTTCACCAAATTTGTTATCAGCTTATCAGAATGGGCTCAAACATGGTGGTGGGCCGTTATAGGTAGCATATTCGCTATCATCCAGGTATTTGGTTATTTCAAAAAACGATCCGCTAAATTCAGGCATTTTATCGACAAAACATTACTTAAACTTCCTATTGTCGGCGATATTATCAACCAATCTGCACTTGCTCGTTTTGCGCGTACTCTAGCCACGATGTCAGCAGCAGGTGTCCCTCTTGTTGATGCGCTAGAAAAAGTAGCCGGTGCATGTGGCAACATAGTCTATTACGAGGCAGTAATAAAAATACGCGATGATGTTGCAACCGGTCAACGACTACAATTTTCAATGCAACAAGTAGGGCTATTTCCCCACCTAATCATACAAATGGTAGGGATTGGTGAGGAATCGGGAAAAATCGACAGTATGCTAGATAAAGTTGCTGACTTTTACGAAGAAGAAGTTGATAATCTAGTTGATAACCTCAGCAGTCTAATGGAGCCTTTTATTATGGTTGTTCTGGGGACTCTGGTTGGTGGCTTAATCGTTGCCATGTACCTTCCAATCTTCAAACTGGGTGCGGCTGTCGGTTAAAACTATTCTCCCCTTGTTTTTCGTTTCAAAACAAAAAGGATCTCACCAAAGATCCTTTTTTTCAACATGTTACATTAGAAAAATACTTCAATAACACATGTT
>CAYMPX010000054.1:0-13595 GCA_964392135.1 uncultured Methylomarinum sp. | reverse complement strand
GGATTCTAACAAACCAGAGCTGAGTGTTTTATGCGCTTCGATTACATCATTCGATAAATCGCTTTGTCTCTTTCCTTTATGTCTTCATGTCCTTCATGGTGAAAACACGTTATAGTCGATATTGTGCTGCATCAGCACCCCTCCGGATTGTTGGGTCACGTTTTTCGCTATACTAAAAAAATATAACCTGATCGACAAAAATTAGAAGTTACGAGTAAGGTGATACAGAAGCAATTACTGAAGTGAAAAAGGAGATCTTTTTTTATTATCAGACACCCCGTTAAATTGTTTAGATGCTAATTTCAATGCAAAAACCATCTCTGGCCAATAACTCTGGTCAGCTAATGCAATTTTAATTTTAAGTAAAGCCGGTAAGTTTTGTTTTTCTTGCCAGCTATCATGCCAGATTTCATCACTATCATTACTTTCTTTACCAAAATAAGCCAATTCAAAGTTTTCGACATTTTCCAGTAGAATAACCTCTTCCACTTGCCAGTCTTCTCCATCTATCGTTGGAAAAAATGGCTTTAGCATGATTTTAATGATGCCTTGTTCAGACTTATCAAAAACAATCTCAAATCGCTGTAAACCTTTACGACCTGAACTGGCAGGAAAAGTCGATACAAATTGTAGCTTATTTCGCTCACCTTGAAATGTAAATTGACGCTGACCTTCTGAGAAATCATCCCATAAAAGTGGTATTGAGGGTAAATGACGCTTGAAAAATTGATAAACTACCGCTTTCTGGTTAACTTGAGCGATCTTACTCTCGCCTTTATTCCAGCTTTCAGCGCCAATTCTTAAACTACTGAACAGTAATACCACCATAATACTCAGCAAGGTCATGGCTAGCATTACTTCTATTAAAGTAAACCCTGCATGTTTATAATTACCGTTCATCACCACCTTGCCTTGTTCGTACTGTATTTAACTCAATGAACCGACTATTCGTCTCATCCTCTCCCCACTTGACGATCACCTGAACGACCAGCAATCGAGCCATTAACTCTTCTTCAACCATAGGCTCAGATAATTGACCTATACTAACCTGCCAATGGTATGTTTCATCTTCAACACCCGACATTTCACCTTCAGTAAGCGGTGTTTCAACACCTGTTTTCGCCATCAATGACTCAGCAATTTGCGTTGCAACCGTATAATTCTCTGCTATGACCGCTGTATGAATACCTGATGAAAATATTTTTAGCAAGATACCTAATGAAACAGCCAGAATACTAAATGCTACCAGTATCTCTAATAATGAAAAGCCTTGCTGCCTATTCATCACTGATATCAACTTTTCCACTTAACCAATTAACATCGACTCTATACATGAGTTCGCCCCACTCCATCGTTACTCGTCCACCACTGGATGAGCCATCAGGATAAAACCGAATATGCCCTGTGTCTTCATCCTTAAATTCATCTTGAGCAATTACCAGGGTGACTTCAATTTCATCTGAAAAATGATAGGTCTTATCACGATTACTTAGCTGATAACTGTTCTCAGCAAGATTAATAGCAACAGCCACCTCTTTATGTGAGATTAATGCCTGACCTCGCGCATAACGCAACGCTGAACTTAAATCTCTCGCTACCGCGTTTAATTGAGAAGACTGATTTCCTGAGGATATATTTGTCCCTATCACGGTAAAACCCAGCACCACAATCAGCAAGACAATGGTTAATTCAATAAGTGTGAAACCTCGGATATCAGTTCCCATATTATTCCCAGCTATTGATATCCTGATCCTCTCCTTCTCCCCCCTCTTTATTATCTGCACCATAGCTGTATAAATCAAATTTACCGTGTTGACCTGGTGAGGCATAATGGTAATCTGTTACCCATGGATCTTGAGGCACTTTAACTTTACGTAAATAAGGTCCATTCCAGCGCTTACTTATTGCTGGCTTTTCTACCAATGCCACCAAACCTTGTTCTGTTGTAGGATACTTACCAACATCTAATTTATACATATCTAAAGAGGCCGACAAATCTTCTATCTGTACTTTTGCAGCCTTGGTCTTTGCAGCCCCCATATGCTTCATTACCTGCGGCCCCACGATACCGGCAAGTAAAGCAATAATCCCTAATACAACCAGTAATTCCAGCAAGGTAAATCCACTTTCTGGCTTATTATTAATACGCATTTTTACAACTCCTTAACAGTTAATTTTATATTCTACATAAAGGGGTCAGTACCCTTTTATACCATTTATCGGGTTTCCACGAGCTCCGTGGAAACCCGATAATCTTATTTATTCTTAGGACGACCTCTTTTAGCATAACCAACTTTCACACCCAACAATTGTTCTACTTCTTGCTTAAACCTATCATTTCCAAGAGGCGTACCTGTTTGAACGGCTGATCGTAAATCATTTATTAACGAAGGCTGCAAAATGTGTCTAAAACCTTCACGATAATAATTAACGCGTTTGTCCTTATCCTTATGGATTGCAAGATATACTGAATGCGGCTTGATTAATTTATTTTCCTCACCATAGGCATTACAGGCATAACTTGACCATCGCCATTCTCCGGGTCTTTTAACCTTATTCGCTCTAACAGGGTTAAGCTCTATATATCTATAGCAGCAAAGCAAATACTGCTCAGTTTCAATCATACTCCCCTTGAACCGACCTTCCCATAATGTTCCAGACTTTTCATATTTATGGTTAAAGTAGGGTACATATTTTCGACCTATGTGCTGCATAACTCTAGAAATATAATTCGGCTCATCAGCACTCAATAATAAATGTACATGATTATCCATCAATACATAAGCATGTAAATTTACCTTATATTTCTCTATAGCTTCTTTTAACCAAGCCAAATAAGCTGTTCTATCAGCATCTTCTACAAAAACAACACGCCGTGAATTTCCTCTTATTACAACATGCACAGGTATATCAGGTAAGAAAAAACGGGGTTTACGTGGCATAACAAGTATTTTAAGAGAAAATTTTTTTTAAGTATAGCATACAAAGGGTACTGACCCCTTTTACTCTGTTATAATCTAATCCCCTATAAACTCAGCTTATAATGCTATGAAAATAATACTGCTCTTATGTTTATCCTTTATCGGTTTTTTAATGCCCAATGCTTACGCTGAAGAAATTGACTGTATCACGACCTCATGGAAATTGATTGGTGCAAACCATAAGGTTTGTGTGCAAGCGTTTGATGATCCAAAGGTACAAGGTGTTAGCTGTCATATTAGCCAGGCTAAAAAGGGGGGGATTAAAGGTGCTTTTGGATTAGCTGAAGACCCTTCTCAATTCTCTATTGCTTGCAGACAAGTTGGGGCTATTGTCATTAAAGAAAAATTGCCAAAACAGGAAGTTGCTTTTAGTGCAGACACCTCTCTATTCTTTAAAAAAACCCGGGTTACTCGTTTATTTGATTCCCGACGTAATACGCTTGTTTATGTTGCTATCAGTCGTAAGTTAATTGATGGTGCGCCAGCTAACAGCATATCAACTGTGCCTATAATGCCGTGGAAATAAGAGAATCCTAACGATTCACCGTTCATACGTTTTTTTTGCAGTTTGATATATTTAAAATATCTACTATATTTTTATACTTACTCATTGTAAAAGTTATCGTAATGAATAACCTATTTCAGTTAATTTTAATGGCATCCTTGTTATTTGCTGGAAATGTCGTATTTGCCTTTGAATACGGAGACCCAACGGATAATGAACAAGCACATCTTGAAGCTATTAATCGCGCTCGCCTCAATCCTTTAGTTGAAGCAAGTCGTTTAAACCTTAATTTATTTGAAGGAACGGTAACTGGTGCAATTAGTGAGAATCCTGTACAGCCTTTAAGCTTTAACAAACAATTGCTGCAAGCCGCCAGAGGACATAGTGAAGATATGCTTGCCCAAGACTTTTTTGCTCATGAGAATTTAGAGGGAAATTCACCGTTTGACAGGATGCGTATCAATGGCTATAACTTTCAAACAGCAGGAGAGAATATTGCTTTTCGTGGCTCTACCGATCCCATTGATAAAACCTTAATTGCCCTGGCGCTTCACGATGATTTTTTCATTGATAAAGACTTTCCTGAACGGGGACATAGGGTAAACATACTTAATCCTGACTACAGAGAAATCGGTGTCGGTCTTGCCTTTGGTGATTTTACCAATAATGGTACAACATTTAATGCCGGTATGATCACCACCGATTTTGGTCGCCAGCCGAATAGCCAGCCGATTTTATTAGGTGTAGTTTATGAAGACCGTAATAATAACCAATTATATGATGCCAGTGAAGGTGTTGATGCTGTGACTATTGATATTGTAGAAACAGGGGCAACAACAATAACTGCATCTGCCGGTGGGTATGGTATGCAGGTCACAGAAAACAGTGATTACAACATCACTTTTTCTCACTTAACACGGGGCTCTATTACAAAAAATATCCATGTTAATCAATTGAATATTAAGTTAGACGTACTATTGAGTGAATTTTCAGGTTCATCTCAGCCCGGAATCGTTTCGCAATGCGCTATTTTTAGCAACAATCAACTCAGTATCCCTTGTGTTACCGTAGATAATGCGGTTTTTTCTGCTCAATTATCAGTCATTAATACAAATTCATTGCAATTTGAGCTAAAAACAACGCAACAAATTAACCCATCTGAGATAAATTCAAAACAATGTGCGAATTATAATTCAGAAACAACACAAGTCCACTTACCTTGTATTGAGGTGGGGAAGGATAATTATTGGGCTAATCTACAGTTAATAACAAACACGCCTATTATTTTCAAACTAGATGGCTTTGGCTTAAATTAATATCTTTCAAAGAAAACTAGCCACGCCCTAAAATGCCAAATCATTAACACTTAAAATAGCCATTAATATCGAAACAATAATGCCTGCTATCATTAACCCCAAAGAGATAATTAATGCCGGCTCTAGCAATGCCAGCATACGCTGAATTGAGGTTCTTAACTGTTTATCATAGATGGTCGCTACCCTTAATAGCATTTCTTCTAGCCTACCGGTTTCCTCGCCCATTTTAATCATTTGTATCGCCAGCTTTGGAAAGCAATGACTATCCACTAAAGCATCAGACATGCTTCTGCCTTGCTTTAATTGTTGCTCGGCATCTTGCAACACATCAGCAATCACCGTATTACTCGCCGTTTCTCGTACGATACCCAAGGCTTTTAAAATAGATACCCCGTTGCCTAATAAAGTCCCTAAAGTGCGGGTTAAGTTAGCCGTTTCCATGTGTAATAAAATATCACCAAACAAGGGCATGACCAGAAAGCGGGCATCCCATACTTTTTTGCTGACAGGGTCTGCTAATTGTGATTTCATATAGCTACTAGAGCCCATAATAATCAGTGCAATCACCCACCAATAGGCCTGTAAGCCTTCTGCCAGTGCCACAACAATTTGCGTGGAAAAAGGTAAGGCCTTTCCTGAGCTTTCAAACATTTCGGTAAATTGCGGTACTACAAAGGTTAGCATGACAAATAATGAGGCTAAAGACATGACTAATAGAATTGCCGGATAAATCAGCGCAGTGCTTACCGTGTCTTTGAGTTCTTGGGAACGCTCAAGATACTCAGCCAGGCGAGTTAATACATCACCTAAATTGCCCCCCATTTCTCCAGCACGAATCATATTTAAATAGAAACGAGAGAAAACACCGACCTGAGTTTCCAGGCTATCCGCTAGCGATGCCCCTCCTTTTACTTTTTCTAATACCTGGGCAATCAATTTACTGAGCTTGTCATTATCTTCAGTTAATTCAATTAATACCTGTAACGAGCGATCAAGTGGCAAGCCAGAATCCAGTAATGTTGCCAGTTCGCCTGTCAATAACAATACTTCTTTTTGGGATAAGCGAACCACTGACCGGGCTATCTTAATGCCCAGAAAACTTTTATCTTTAGCATTTTCAACACGGATAGGAATAAAGCCCTGTGCTTGTAGCTCGGTCAGTAAAGTCTGCTGATCCACTGCATTTTTAACACCTTCTTCAACTTCCCCCTGGCTATTAATAACTTTATATGAGAACAAAGGCATATCAAGACTCCGTTGTGACACGTAGCACTTCTTCCAAAGTGGTAACACCCTGTACTGCTTTTAAAAGTCCATCTTCATAGATCGTTAACATACCATCCTGAATGGCCTGTTTTTGTATAACACCCGCTTCTTCATGATTCATTATGTGTTTGCGAATATTATCGGACATAGGCAAAAATTCAATAATGGCCTGCCTGCCTTTATAACCTATACCGCCACAGCTTGCACAACCGACTGCGTTATACAACAAAATTTTATCATTATCTGTAAATTTATTGAGCTGCATTTCTGCTATGACAGAATCTGGAGCGCGGTATGATTTCTTACAATCGGGACATAATTTACGTACCAGTCGCTGGGCTAAAATACCATTGATTGTTGAACTTAAAAGGTATTCTTCTACCCCCATATCTAACAGCCGGGTAATTCCCCCCGCAGCATCATTGGTATGTAATGTAGAAAGTACCAAATGCCCTGTTAGTGCAGATTGAACAGCAATTTTGGCAGTTTCCAGATCTCGCATCTCACCAATCATAATGACATCAGGATCTTGTCGAACAATGGAGCGTAAAGCTGTAGCAAAAGTTAACCCTATTTGCGGTTTTGCCTGAATTTGATTAACACCTTCTAATTGATATTCGACAGGGTCTTCTACCGTAATAATTTTACGCTCTGCAGTATTTAACTGTGTTAATGCAGTATACAATGTCGTTGATTTACCACTCCCTGTAGGTCCTGTAATTAGAATAATACCGTGGGGTTTTTGCAATACTTCGAGAAATTGCCGGGAATGCTGTCCTGTAAAACCCAGTACATCAAAATCTAACACGGTATTTTCTTTATCTAATAGGCGAATAACCACACTTTCACCATACATGGTGGGAATGGTAGACACCCTTAAATCCAACTCTTTGCCTAACATCTGCAGCTTGATTCTGCCATCTTGAGGCAATCGACGCTCTGCGATATTCAGCTTAGCCATAATTTTTATACGTGATAAAACAGCTGCTGTTGATGTAACGGGAGGGGCTTCAATATCCTGCAATACACCATCGACTCTTAAACGAATTTTAAGGGTCTGTTCAAAGGGTTCAACATGAATATCGGATGCTTTCGTTTCTATGGCTTTTTGCAAAAACAAATTAACCATTTTAATCACCGGTGCTTCACTAGCGAGATCTTTCAAATGCTCAAGGTCTTCATTTGCTATGTCATCAACATCCAGGTAATCCACCAACTGATCCATTTGTGATTTACCCTCACCATACTGAACATCTAACGCTGTATTAATTTCAGACAATAGACCAATTTGTACTTCAATATTTTTTCCGGTTGCTAGCTCTAATGCTTGTTTAGTATATGAATCCAGTGGGTTCATCACAGCGATTAAAAGTGTATTTTCATTCGACTGTAATCCAATCACTTGATTGTGTTTAAGAAAGCGTAGCGAAATAGCCTCGTTAAAGGGTGTTTCTAATGGATATTGTGCCGTTTTTGTTTTGTGAGTACACTGAACAAAACCATCAGCCACATCTTTTTCTGAGCATAAACCTAACTTAATCAATAATTGCGGTATAGAGTCTGACATCGCCGACTGCTGCATACGTTTCACTTTATTGAGTTCGGTAGCAGATAATTTCCCCTTATGCTGCAAAACGGATAAAAACTCAGCGTACTTATCTTTCTGTTCACTTATTACATCCATAGACAACCTACTAATTAATCATGTTTGAGTAATCTGCGTGCCAACGCGATAATATCGTTTTTATTAATTTCTGTAATTGAGAAATCATTTTTATCCAACTTAAACGGGTTAACAATTGATGGAGATTTTAATACTTTATTAATTGCTGTTTGATAAACACGACTCACTGGCGTGGGGCCAAATAAAGTAATTGAGGGTCTATTCAGTCCCCAAGCCATGTGAGTAGGCCCTGTGTCATTCCCTATCACTAAATCGGCTTGTGCTAATGCGGCTTTAAGTGCATTAAAATCCAGTTTTGGCAATACCGTTGCACACTCTGTTTGACGGGCTATCCAGTCAGCCGCCTGTTTTTCTTGCGCATTCCCCCAAAGAAGCAAACTATTGACTTCCAAACCCTGGATGACTTGTAAATACTGTTCTTTAGGGTAATTCCTGCTCAACCAGGTAGAGCCAATAGCAAACAAAACATTGGCTTTATCACTGATAAAACAAGACGAAAGCTGATTGTCTGGTTTATAAAAAAGGAAGGGGGCTTTATCAAGAATTTGCTGCTCACTGATTTCAACACCCAAAGGTCGCCCAATTACTGCGACATTCCTATCAATGGTATTTCCATCATAAGGATAACAGACAGTGGTTTTATACAGATAAGTGGCTGGCTTTTCTCGAATAGACTGTTTATCGAAACCCACTGTATTGGCAGACAAAAGCCTTGCTGTGACTGCTGATTTAATTAAGCCTTGCGCATCAATCACATAATCATAATGCCTGTCGGCATACTGTCTGATTTTTTTAATCTCAGCAAACAGTTTGGCTTTATTTTGTTTCAGTGACTTTAAATTAACCGTCAATACCTGATTAATATCAGGGTTTTTAGCTAATACACCGGCAAAACGCACGTCTACCACCCAATCAATGATTGCATCGGGATAAGTCTTTTTAATAAATTGCAACGCCACCATTGCATGAACAATATCACCTAACGCAGAAAGTTTAACAATGGCTATTTTCATCATACTAATGAATTTCAGCTAATACCTGTTGAGGGGAAATATCATACAAACAACGCGTATGGGCTAAAGGACATTCACGCTTGAAACAAGGCGCACAATCCAGGTTTAGATTAAGCACTTTTGCGTAGGCATTTAAGGGTGGGGTAAAATTTGGATCTGAAGAGCCATAAATAGCCACCAGTTTTTTATTTAATGCCGCAGCCACATGCATTAAACCTGAGTCATTACTTACCACGACATCAGCTAAAGACATTAAATCAATCGCCTCTGCTAATGCCGTTTTTCCACTAAAATCCTGACAGCCATGGTCTGCTAATTGATTGATCTGTTCGGCAACCGACTGATCTTTAGCCGAACCAAATATCCAGACCGACCAGCCATCCGCTATTTTCTGCTTTGCTAGTTCGGCATAATGTGTGGCAGGCCACTGTTTCGCAGGGCCATATTCTGCCCCAGGGCACAAGGCTAGAATTTTATTTGAACGATTTACCTTGAATTTGACAGCCACCGCTTGCTGATCTTTTTGTTTAATTTGCAGCGCGGGGATAGGATAGCCTGTCGATAGCGGCTCATCTTTCACTAAGGCTAAAGCAACAAATCGCTGTACCGTCATAGTCAGTGCTTGTTTATCCAGCTGACGCGTATCATTTAATAATCCCCAACGCATTTCACCTAAAAATCCTGTTCGTAATGGAATCCTGGCAAAAAAAGGAATCAGTGCTGATTTCCATGAATTAGGCAATAAAATCGCTTGGTCATAGCGATCTGATTGTAATTGTTTGCCTAATACCCTGCGATGACCCAGACCCAATTGACCATGCGTTAATGGCATGGCAATCGCTTTAGTCACTTCCGGCATTCTTGCCAGCAATGGAAATGACCAAGCCGGTGCCAATACATCAATCTGACAACCGGGCTGTTTCTGTTTAAGGGTCATAAATAAGCTTTGCGCCATAACCATATCACCGACCCAGGATGGAGCGATGATGAGTATTTTTTTGCTATGACTCACTTAAGAAATGTAACTCAACCATTCATTATGATCGCTTTGACGTCCATTCACATAATCAAAATAAAGTGTTTGTAATTTTTCAGTGATGGCACCTCGTGCGCCAGAACCAATCAGTCGACCATCATACTCTCTAATCGGCGTAACTTCTGCGGCAGACCCCGTAAAAAAAGCTTCATCAGCAACATACACTTCATCGCGTGAAATACGCTTTTCAATCACTTCCAAACCATTTTCTTGTGCTATAGTCATCAGCGTATCGCGAGTAATCCCCTCTAATGCCGAGGATGTTTCGGGGGTGTATAATTTTCCATTACGCACAATAAACAGGTTTTCCCCACTGCCTTCTGCCACAAAGCCTTCATGATCTAACAATAATGCTTCATCATATCCCGTTGAAAGTGCTTCTTGTAATGCTAGGATCGAGTTGATATAGTTACCATTCGCTTTGGCTTTACACATAGTACTATTAACATGGTTTCGAGTATAAGAAGAGGTTCGAATACGAATACCTTTTTCCATACTTTCGTCACCTAAATAAGCCCCCCATTCCCATGCTGCAATCATCACATGCACTTTCAGGTTATCGGCTCTTAAACCCATGCCTTCAGAACCGTAAAAACACATACTGCGAATATAAGCACTGTCTAAATTATTTTTTGCTACAGCTTCGCAGTGCGCCTGGTTAATGACATCTTTATCAAATGGAATCTTCATATTTAAAATATGTGCTGAACGATACAGTCTATCGGTATGTTCTTGCAGCTTAAAAATAGCGGTGCCTTTTTCGGCATGATAGGCTCTTAATCCTTCAAATACACCAGCGCCATAATGCAAGGTATGCGTGAGTACGTGAACTTTTGCTTCACGCCACTCAACCCACTCACCATCCATCCAAATTACACCGTCTCTATCATCCATCGTCATCATATTTATTGCCTGTGTGTTGTAGCTGACATGCATTCATGCCATATTTTTTCAACTTGAGTTCGTATTTCTACAAAATCATCTTTTCTTGCCAGCGCACGCTCACCTTGCAAGACTTGATGATGACCATAATCTCGATATTCACAATAGGCATATTTAAGTATTTCTATTTGCGTATCAGATATCAAGCCATGCTGATTTAAAGCGTCCAGCAATCTTATGTTATCAGTAAAGGTGGTTAAGTCTTTATTTTCTGAAGCATGCGCTAATATATGAAATTGTACTATAAACTCAATATCGACAATACCACCGATGCTTTGTTTTAAATCAAAAGTGTCACTTTCTTTATCAGTTAATGCCTCGCGCATTTTCTCACGCATCTCTCGCACTTGTTTTTTTAGTGTCTCTGTATCACGTTTTAAACTTAAAACCCGATGACGTATCTCATCATACTGCTGTTTTAAAGCTACATCTCCTGCAACAAAACGTCCTCGCACTAATGCTTGATGTTCCCATGTCCATGCATTATTTTTTAAATAGTCTTCATAACTATTCACATGAGTAACTAATAGACCTGAATCACCACTAGGTCGCAGACGCATATCCACTTCATAAAGCAGACCTGCTAACATTTTTGTATCAAGAATATGTCGTACTTTTTGACCCATACGACCATAAAACTGCGCACAACTTATGGCTTTATCACCCTCCGTTAACGCATTGCCATCAGCACAGTCATACAAAAACACCATATCTAAATCTGAGCCATAGCCTAATTCCAGCCCTCCTAACTTACCAAATCCCAATATGGCAAAACCTAATGGGATATCACTGGTATTAGGTGGTAAACCATGCTTTGCTGTAAGTATTTGCCACACCTTATGAATCACATACTCCAAGATAACTTCTGCAACATAGGTTAAGTAATCACTCACCACCATCACAGGAATAACATTCATAATATCTGCTGCAGCAATACGCAATATATTAAGCTGCTTAAATTGACGAAGTTTTATCATCAATTGCTCGGTATCATCAACCTCTACATTATTGCCCATCCATGTATTTAATTGTTCTGCCAATTGAGCCTTATTTAAAGGCTCATATAATGAGCGGGTATCAAGTAATTCATCAAACAATATGGGATATTGCGCTAAATACTGACAAATCCACGAACTTGCAGATGACAATTTAAGTAACTGCCGCAATGCATTTGGATTTTCTGCTAATAATGATAAATAAACATTCCTTCCTGCCACAGCTTCAATTAAATCAAGTACTCTTTTTAAAGTGATATCCTGATTATCCACAAGCTGTATTGCGTCAATGAGTTGAGGTAGCAAGCGGTTAACCACCCCCAAGCCTTTAGTTGATAAGCGATTGATTGCCCGTGAGTTTTTAAAGTCTTTTAACGCTTTAAGCGTACTATTGGCATGTTCAAAGCCCTGTTCAGTTAAATAATTAAAAGACGCTTTATCACAGTCTCCAGACCATACAATTTCAGCGCTATCTTTAATATCCTGTTGTTCGGACAAAGAAAAAACTTGCTCAAATACACTGTGAACATCTGATCTTACTGCATCTAACTTATGTTTAAAGCCATCCCAATCAGCAAAATTCATAGAAAACGCTAATATCTGCTGAACTTTCGAGTTTGTTGGCAAGTCATGGGTTTGTTTATCTTGATATTGCTGAATATGATTTTCTACTCTACGCAAAAAACAATAGGAGGTTTGTAATTGCTCGGCATCAATAAGGGTCAATAACCCCATATCACCTAATAATTTTAGAATTTTTAAAATACTTCGTTGTTGAAGCTCGGGAACTTGCCCTCCCCTGATAAGCTGAAAGGCTTGCCCTATAAATTCAATTTCACGAATGCCACCGGGACCTAACTTGATATTCTCCATACGATCTTTGCGCATCAATTCCTGAGTAATCTGGATTTTCAAAGACCTTAGTTCTTCAAATGCGCCATAGTCCAGATAACGCCGGTAAACAAAAGGTTTGATCATCGTAGCTAACTGTTGTCCACTATCAAAATCACCCGCAACTTGTCGTGCTTTGATCATGGCATAGCGTTCCCATTCTCTGGCTTGTGTTAAATAATAATTCTCCATGCCATCAAAGTTCATTATTATTGGGCCACTCTCACCAAAGGGTCTTAATCGAATATCGGTTCTAAAAACAAAACCATCCACCGTCATTTCATCTAGCGCTTTCACTAAATTTCGGCAAATACGGCTAAAAAACTCACCATAGCTGGTTTCTTTTCTATCACTTAAAATCCCATCTTCAGCATAAGCAAAAATCAAATCAATATCAGATGAATAATTTAGCTCCCAGGCACCCAATTTGCCCATGCCTATCACCACAATATTTATGATCGTACCATCGCTGGTTTTTGGCGTACCTCTTCGATCACAAGCCTGGGTGTAAAGATAATCAAGTGCAAACTGAATACAAACTTCAGCTAGTTTGCTTAAATCACCCAATGTTTCTTCCAGATCGGCCCAGCCAGATAGATCCCGCCAGGCTATTCGTACCATTTCCCGACATCTAAACTGGCGTAAAAGACGCATTAAAGTAATTTCAGAATCTAGGGTTATATGTTGTAATGATTCGGCATAATGTTGTCTGCGGTCAGTTGAAAACAAATCACCACTACTGACCAGTTCTTCAATTAATGCAGGAGATTGAATACATTTGTCTGCGACAAAAGCACTACAGCACCAGACTTTGACCATTGAATCTAAAAAATCAGAATGTTCTGGTGCGGCTAATGTCAACAATTCCAACTTTTCTTCATATTGAGCTATCTTTTGAGTAGTTATTTGCTGAAGTGCAAGCGGTAGTTTTTTAAGTTGTTTATTCTCTGATAATTTCATCTCTTC
>CAYMPX010000053.1:0-13618 GCA_964392135.1 uncultured Methylomarinum sp. | reverse complement strand
TCAAACATGCGGCGCAAGGGCTGGAAGAGAAAAAACAGATTTTATATCTACTCGGGCCGGTGGGTGGCGGAAAGTCCTCCTTAGCTGAAAGGCTGAAATCATTGGTGGAAAAAAACCCGTTTTATGCGATTAAAGGTTCCCCGGTATTTGAATCACCTTTAGGGCTTTTCAATACCTTTGAAGATGGCGAAATTCTGGAAAAAGAGTATGGAATCCCCCGACGCTATCTCAATACGATTATGTCTCCCTGGGCAACGAAACGCCTACAAGAATTTAACGGCGACATTCGAAAGTTCAAAGTGGTTCGTCTATACCCTTCCATCTTAAGGCAAATTGCGATCACCAAAACCGAACCGGGTGATGAAAATAATCAAGATATTTCATCGCTGGTCGGGAAAGTGGATATTCGTAAACTGGAGCTGTATTCTCAGGATGATCCTGATGCATACAGTTATTCAGGTGGACTTTGCCACGCCAATCAAGGCATGCTTGAATTTGTGGAAATGTTCAAAGCCCCTATCAAGGTGCTTCATCCTCTGTTAACTGCCACACAGGAAGGTAATTACAAAGGCACTGAAGGTTTTCCTGCAATCCCCTTTGAAGGGATCATCCTCGCTCATTCCAACGAATCTGAATGGCTGGCATTCAGGAACAATAAAAATAATGAAGCATTTCTTGACCGTATTTATATCGTCAAAGTGCCTTATTGCCTGAGAGTTTCCGAAGAAATTAAAATTTACAATAAACTGCTGGAAAACAGCTCACTACACGATGCGCCTTGCGCACCCGGTACCTTGGATATGATGGCTCAATTTGCGGTGCTATCACGGCTAAAAGAACCGGAGAATTCCAGCGTTTACTCCAAAATGAGAATTTATAATGGTGAAAATCTCAAAGATACCGATCCGCATGCTAAATCCTATCAGGAATACCGTGATTTTGCTGGCGTCGATGAAGGCATGACGGGTTTATCCACCCGCTTTGCTTTCAAAATTCTATCTAAAGTTTTTAATTTCGACAATACTGAAGTGGCTGCAAACCCTGTACATCTACTCTATGTCATTGAACGACAAATTGAACGGGAACAATTCCCCCCCGAAACGCATGAAAAATATTTATCGCATCTTAAAGGGTATTTGGCGCAAAAATATATCGAGTTTATCGGCAAGGAAATTCAAACCGCTTACCTGCAATCCTATTCAGAATACGGGCAGAATATTTTTGATCGTTATGTGACGTATTCTGATTACTGGATTCAGGACAGTGACTATCGCGACCCGGATACCGGAGAAATGTTTGACCGCCTTGCACTGAATGAGGAACTGGAAAAAATTGAGAAGCCTGCCGGCATCAGTAACCCTAAAGATTTTCGCAACGAAATTGTTAATTTCGTGTTGCGTGCCAGAGCCGAGAATAAAGGTAAAAATCCTTCATGGACCAGTTATGAAAAATTGCGTACGGTAATAGAGAAAAAAATGTTCTCCAGCACGGAAGATTTATTACCCGTCATTTCATTTACCAGCAAAGCCTCACCTGACGACCAGAAAAAACATGAAGAATTTATAGACCGGATGGTGGAGAAGGGATATACCGAGAAACAAGTCAGGCTGCTCAGCGAATGGTATTTGAGAGTCCGTAAATCATCTTAATACTAGAGGTAATACTGTGACCCGCATCATCGTCGATAGACGTCTGAATGGAAAAAACAAAAGTGCTGTCAACCGGCAGAAATTTATTCGCCGTTTTCGCGGTCAGATTAAAAAAGCGGTAGCGGATGCCGTTGCAGAACGCAGCGTCACTGACCTGGACAAAGGCGAAAAAGTATCTATCCCGGCAAAAGATATCATAGAACCTTTTTTCCATCACGGTCACGGAGGACATCATGAACGTGTCTATCCCGGCAATAAAGAATTTCATCAGGGTGACAAAATAGCGCGACCAAAAGGAAGCGGTAAACAAGGACATGCTGCCTCGGATAGCGGCGAAGGTCTTGATGACTTTATCTTTGAATTAAGCCGGGAAGAATTTCTACAGTTTTTTTTTGAAGACCTTGAGTTACCTAATCTGGTCAAGACCAAACTGGCCACTATCAGTGAAACCAGGAAAGTACGTGCCGGTCACACCAGCGCGGGCATCCCCAGCAATATTAACGTTATCCGTTCATTACGCGGTGCCATGGGACGACGCATTGCCGCCCGGGTGCCGTATCAATCCCGCATCAAAGAGGCGGAAGCCGAACTGGAAAATTTACTGAAAAGGCATAATGAAACGGATGCAGTGGTCATCAAACTGCGTGAGGAAATTGAGCATCTGAAGAAAAAAATTGCCCGCATCCCGTTCATCGATACCTTTGATTTGCGTTATGACAATCGTATCGACCAACCTAAACCTGTAACTCAGGCAGTGATGTTTTGTATCATGGATATTTCCGCTTCCATGCGGGCTGAAGAAAAAGATATGGCAAAACGGTTTTTCATGTTGCTGTACCTTTTTTTGACAAAAACCTATGAAAAAGTCCAGGTGGTTTTTATTTCTCATCATACAGAAGCCCAGGAGGTTGATGAAGAAACCTTCTTTTATTCCAGGGAGACAGGCGGTACGATTGTTTCCAGCGCACTTAATCTAACCAGAAAAATTATTCAGCAACGCTTTCCGACAGCCGAATGGAATATTTATGCGGCACAGGCTTCGGACGGTGACAATTGGGATACCGATTCTATCGAATGTCGCCGAATTATGGCAGAGCAAATCATGCCTTATCTACAGTACTATGCTTATATCGAAATTACAGAAGATCGACATCAGAACCTGTGGCAGGAATATCTTATTTTGAAAGAAAACTGGGACAACTTTGCCATGCGACGGATTGAACGGATATCCGATATTTATCCGGTTTTTCGACAATTATTTCAAAAACAAAGCGAGTCAACTACCCCGCCCTAAAAGACGGAGCTTATAAAAGCTCAAGTTGACCAGACCAACAATAGGAGATTAGGACATTGTTAAACGATGAATAGAAAACCGATTTCAGACACGTCACAATGGACATTTTCTTTAATTGAAAAATACCACCAGGAAATTGAACGCGTTGCCGGAAATTTTGGTCTTGAAACCTACCCGGTGCAACTTGAAATTATCACTGCGGAGCAGATGATGGATGCTTATGCTTCAGTCGGTATGCCCATTGGTTATAACCACTGGTCTTTTGGCAAAGAATTTGTCAACAATGAAAAGCGTTACAAGCGCGGACAAATGGGTCTGGCGTATGAGATCGTGATTAATTCAAACCCCTGTATTGCCTATTTAATGGAAGAAAACAGCATGACTATGCAGGCGCTGGTTATCGCTCATGCAGCTTATGGGCATAATTCTTTTTTCAAAAATAATTATCTGTTCACTACTTGGACCAGTGCAGATTCAATTATTGATTATCTGTTATTTGCCAAAAATTACCTTACCCAATGTGAAGAAAGATATGGTGAAGAACGCGTTGAGGCTATACTGGATTCCTGCCATGCCTTAAAAAATTTTGGCGTAGACCGTTATAAACATCCGCCCTCTTTATCCATGCAGGAAGAAAAGGTCAAACAGCAAGAGCGTGCCGCCTATTTGCAATCGCAGGTTAATGAATTGTGGCGAACTGTTCCGGTTAAACCGTCTAAAAATCAGGATAATCAGGGCAACCGTTTTCCGGAAGAACCGCAGGAAAACATCCTTTATTTCATAGAAAAAAACGCACCTTTGCTCGAACCCTGGCAGCGAGAGATTGTCCGAATTGTAAGAAAAATTGCCCAATATTTTTATCCCCAACGCCAAACCCAGGTGATGAACGAAGGCTGGGCCAGTTTCTGGCACTACACCATTTTAAATCAGCTTTATGATGAAGGTCTGGTCACTGACGGGTTTATGATTGAATTCTTGCAATCACATACCAATGTTATTTATCAACCGAGCTTTGATAGCTCCTGTTTTTCAGGGATTAACCCTTATACACTGGGTTTTGCAATGATGAGGGATATACGCAGAATCTGCGAAAATCCAACGGATGAAGACCAGCAATGGTTCCCTGATATTGCAGGCAGTGACTGGCAGAAAACCTTGAATTTTGCCATGCAGAACTTTAAAGATGAAAGTTTTATCAGTCAATTTTTATCACCGAAAATCATTCGTGAATTAAAACTGTTCGCCATTCTGGACGATGACAGGAAAAATCGCTTAGAGGTCACAGCCATCCATGATGAAACAGGTTATCAAACCATTCGAAAAACCTTATCCGAACAATACAACCTGGGCAGTATCGAACCTAATATCCAGGTGTTTAATGTTGATCATGAAGGTGATCGTTCTTTAACATTACGGCATACTCAGTATAACCGCAAGCCGCTGGATTCAAGTGTTAATGAAGTATTGAAACATTTGGCCAGATTATGGGGCTTTAAAGTCAGACTCGAAACTGTCGAAAACGATACTGTCATCATGCCCGTTTTTGAATGTGAAAAGTAAGCTGTATGTGTAACGGCTTGCAAATATAAAAGGGGGCTTCGGCTCACATTAAATGAGAATGGACTCACTTTATTTGCAAACATCTGCCAGGATCTCACATAGGACTTACGCATTGATAAATTAAATACTTCAAAAACATTTTTTTGCAAAATAAGCCAAGAATAATTACCTGTTAAAATCACATGGTTACGCCATGTTCGACTTTATTTTGTAAATCAAAGTTGAAGGCATGACCACTCAGGCGTACAGTTAATCTGATGTGCTGGAGCTAATTACCTCAGTATTAGAAAGATTAATACGGATTGTTGTGTGGTCATTTTTTCAGAATAGGTTGTGTTGGATAAACGCTATATCATATTGTTTTTCATGGTTTTGTATTCCACGCTAGAAGCGAAATAGCCGTTATTTCATGCACGTTCCTAAGGTAGACAACGGGTGTGATTAACCAACGGATAGCAAACACAGAAGTGGGGAGGGGCAGGTCTATGAATGCAGGGCTATTGTTAAATCAGTATTTTCCTGATTCCAAAAAAATATAAACATTAATTGAACATTGTTTAATTAATGTTTATAGTAGACTTACATTATCTACTCAGTTCTTTACTGGAGAAAAACATGTTAAAAAAATTTTTACGCGGGTTACTGACGCTTATTTACAAGGTTGAAGTTAAAGGTTTAGATAATTATGAAAAGGCCGGGGAGCGAGTTCTTATTATATCCAACCACACGTCCTTTTTAGACCCCTTGTTATTAGGCGTTTTTTTACCTGACGATATTACCTTTGCTATCAACACTCAAATATCCGAACGCTGGTGGCTCAAGCCATTTTTGAGTTTATCGCAGGTTTTTCCGATAAACCCAACCCAGCCTTTATCATTAAAAGCGCTGATCCAGCATTTAAAAAATGATACCAAAACCGTTATTTTTCCTGAGGGACGCATTACGGTTACCGGTTCGTTAATGAAAATATACGATGGCACCGGCATGATTGCGGATAAATCAGGGGCATCTATCCTGCCTGTGCGTATACATGGTGCAGAATACACCTATTTTTCCAAACTCAGAAACATCGTGCGCTTACGCTTGTTCCCCAAAATCACCATTAAAATTCTTCCTCACACAACCATAAAAGCGAAACCAGCACTGAGAGGGAAATCGCGCCGTAAATATTGTGGACATATTCTTACGGATATTATGAGTGAGATGATTTTTTCTACCAGCCATTATCAACAATCTATTTTTTCTTCTATTCTCGAAGCGCGCACGATTTATGGTGGAAAACATACGGTGGCAGAAGACCTGGAAAGGCAACCGCTGTCATATAACAGCTTAATTACTCGAACTATTGCCATTGGCAATGCCTTAAAAAACATCACTCAAATGGAAGAGAATGTGGGTGTCTTTCTGCCTAATTCCACAAAAACATTAAATGTGGTTTTAGGTCTGCAACTTTATGGTCGTGTCCCCGCCATGCTGAACTATTCCACAGGTTCTACAGGCATGGCTTCTGCCTGTAGAACAGCCCAGGTTAAAACGGTATTAACCTCTCGCCGTTTTATCAAATCAGGCAAACTGGATAGCGATGCCGAAGCCCTGGCAAAACACGTTAAGCTGATTTATTTAGAAGACCTGGCGGAAACAATCTCCGGTATTGATAAACTGCAAGCGTTGGTTCAAAGTAAAACTGTCAATTACTGGTATAAACATCAAAAATTCAGCCCGAAAAGCCCTGCTGTTATCCTTTTTACTTCGGGGTCTGAAGGCGAGCCTAAAGGCGTTGTGCTATCCCATTCCAATATTCTGGCCAATCACAATCAATTAAAATCACGTATTAATTTTAATTCGCAAGATGTAGTTCTCAATTTTCTACCTATGTTTCATTCTTTTGGCTTTACTGTGGGTACCTTGTTGCCTGTGCTTAATGGCATGACCACATTCTTCTACCCTACCCCGCTACATTACAGCGTTATCCCTGAGATTGCTTATGATATTGGCGCAACCATTATGTTTGGCACCAATACTTTTTTAGCCTCTTATGCTAAAAAAGCCCATGCTTATGATTTTTACAATATGCGTTATGTGGTGGCAGGCGCAGAAAAATTACATGATAGTACACGTGACCTATGGGCAGATAAATTTGGTATTCGTGTGTTAGAAGGCTATGGCGCAACTGAAACATCGCCCGTTGCCTCCGTTAATACCCCAATGGACTTTAAAGCCGGTACGGTTGGCAGACTTATGCCCGAGATGCAATACAAGTTAGAGCCCATCCCCGGTATTGAAGATGCAGGACAATTACATGTTTATGGTCCTAATATTATGCAAGGCTATTTACTTGCTGAAAATCCAGGCCAATTAATTCCCCCCGAATCTATTTATGGTAAAGGTTGGTACGATACCGGTGATATTGTTAATATTGATGAAGATGGCTTTGTCAGTATCCGTGGTCGTAGTAAACGCTTTGCTAAAGTGAGTGGTGAAATGGTCTCTTTAACCGCTATTGAGCAACTTGCTGTCAATGCCTGGCCTGATGCACAACATGCCTCTACCTGCTTACCCGACCCTAAAAAAGGTGAACAAGTCATATTATTAACCACCCGGAAAGGCGCTAATCACAAACAACTGGCAGCGGCATCTAAAGGCGTTCATGCCATTGGCTTACCTAAAAAGGTATTTGTGGTCGATGCGATTCCGGTGTTGGCAACAGGAAAAACCAATTATCCTGAAATAGCTAAATTGGCCGAAAAAATAGTAAATAACCCGGTGTAAACTATGACACAGGAAGCAAAAAAACTGGCTGTTCTTATCGATGCTGAAAATACCCAATTATCCGCACTGAAAGCCATCATGACGGAACTGGCAAAATATGGCTATATTATTGTAAAAAGAGCCTATGGCGACTGGGCTGCACCGACCCTGAAAAACTGGAAAGACTCCTTAAATGAGTTAGCCATTCAACCTGTCCAGCAATTTTCATACACTCAGGGTAAAAACTCTTCAGATGCCGCCATGATTATTGATGCCATGGATTTATTATATTCTAATAAATTTAATGCCTTTGCCCTTATTTCTAGCGATAGCGATTTTACAAAATTGGCGACTCGATTAAAAGAATCACAAATTTATGTTTATGGTTTTGGCAAAAAACAAACCCCTGTCGCCTTTAAAAATGCCTGTGATGATTTTTTGTATATTGATGTTTTAAAAACCTTAGACTCGGATGAAGACGAGAAAAATCAGCTACAGTCGCCAGAAGATAAACAAAATGACAAATTGATAAGCCATCAATATAGCCGGCAACAACTTTGCCAGGATACCAAGCTCATTAGTACCTTACGAAACGCGGCTGAAGAGCGTTCAGAAGATGATGGCTGGGCGCTTCTAGGTATCTGTGGCAGTTTCATAAAACGACAATACCCTGACTTTAACCCTAGAAACTATGGATATTCGAAGCTATCTACATTAATTGAGGCAACTAATCTATTTGATATAAAAAAAGACAGCACAAAAGATTCAAGTCACATAAAAATTTACTTTAGAGATAAGAAAAAATATAACAAATAAGCAAAAATCATAAAATGACATGAATAAACAACTATATCCCCTACTCATTGCCCAATTCTTGTCTGCTTTTGCAGATAATGCCATTTTGTTTACGGTGATTGCATTAGTGATGCAGACAGAACAACTTGCCAGTTGGTATGTACCCGCATTACAAAGTGTGTTTATTATCGCTTTTGTTTTATTAGCGCCATGGGTAGGCGCATTTGCAGATACCCATGCGAAACCCCGCGTGTTAATTATTGCCAATTTAATTAAAGCCTTAGGTGCCGGCTTATTGTTATTTAATATAGAACCGCTTATCGCTTATTGCTTAGTCGGGGTCGGCGCTGCTATCTATAGCCCCGCTAAATACGGTATTTTGCCGGAATTGGTCGATAAAGAGGCGTTAGTCAAAGCCAATAGCTGGATAGAAGGCTCGACTATTTCTGCTATTTTATTAGGTATGCTCATTGGCGCTAAAGTGGCAGATTATTCCATCGAATGGGCCTTGACCGGTACTATCGTGTTATTTCTGGTTTCTGCACTCGTTACCTTAATATTGCCGATCAGTGTTAGCAGGAAAAAATCAACCGACTCTAGCGTCATCCTGTTTTACAGGCAAATTCAACAGTTTTTCACCACGCCTCGATCCAGGTTTTCGATATTAGGCGCCTCATTATTCTGGGCTGCGGCTGCAACCATCAGGGTTATTATTATCGCCTGGGCTCCGTTGGTACTGATGACTAAAAATGCCACTGAAATTGCCGAACTGACCTTGTTTCTCGCCATAGGCATTATCGCCGGATCGGCTCTGGTACCAAAACTCATTCCACTGGGCTTTTTAAGACGCGCCAGAATCCCTGCCTATTTGATGGGTCTGTTCATCATCGCCTTAAGTTTTTCCCATGAGGTATGGCCTGCGCGTTGTGTATTATTTTTCATAGGCATGAGCGGCGGTATGTTTATTGTACCGATTAATGCAGCCCTGCAAGAACTTGGACAGCATAGCATTGGTAGTGGAGGCGCCGTTGCATTACAGGGTTTCTTTCAAAACATAACCATGCTGGTCGCAGTCGGCTCTTATACTTATGCAGCCTCGCATCATGTTGATCCGGTCAGCGCTATGCTGGCGCTGGGTTTGTTGCTTATCCTGGCGACTTTTCTGGTTTCAATGCACTTACCGGATAATCACAAAACTCACCCGCTTAATGAAGAGTCGTAAGCTGGGGGGATTTTTAAGCGGTGTGAAAAAAAACCAACCCTATACATTTCCCAAATGCCATACATCTCTGTGCTTGAGTTACTTTCTTTCGTTGGTTACATACCCCTCCAACCATTCATAAAATTTTCCACCAATAATACCAGAGTGTTTTCTATGTTACTGGCACCGACCACATTCAGTTTGCCCGTTAAAGACAACACACAAACGCCATGCACACCACTCCATAGTGCGCGAGCTGCTAATTTACTTTGCTCTTCTGTATGTGATGTTGGCAACTGTTTAAATTGTTTTTCAACTAAAGCAAAAACATGATCGACTTTCTGCTGATACCAGTCGGGGACAACCTCATCTTCCACCAACTGATGTTCAAAAATCATACGCCAACGATTAAAATTTTTACTGGCAAAAGCAAGGTAGGCTTTTGCTAATTGAGCGATCGATTGTTCTGCATTCTCCTCATTAACGACTGATTCTAAATATTCGGCAATATCATCCAGCGTTCTTCCTTTTACATGCATAATCAAGTCGGCCATATTATCGAAAACCATATAAATGCTGCCGACGGTATAGCCAATTTCCATCGCGACTTTACGTACTTTTAACTCAGCAAAACCTTCATCAATAACGATGACTTCCGCTGCTTTCAGCACCATTTCCTTAATTTCTTCCTGACTATGCTCGCTTCTTCTGGCCATCGTGTAGACTATTTCCACTGTAATTAAAAGTGATTATCTTATACCACATAACGACTCTAACTATGAATACCGAATTACTCGCTGTTGTTGATCAATATGACCAAGTGATAGACACCCAACCGCGCCACAAAATACATGCATTAGCTTTACCTCACCGTGCGGTGTATATTTTGCTATTTAATCAGCAAGGAAAACTTTTTTACAAAAAATATCGTTAAAAAAAATCTTAATAAACTTGAGAGTTAAAAGTTTTCAAACTTGAAGTAGAAGTAGATATTTTTCAATTACTTGTATCATTTCGCCCATTATTTTCCAGAGAAGCTTCATTTACTTGATTTATCGTGATTATTTTTGGATTTTTATTACGCTTTGACCATTATGGTGTTAGTGGTTTTGTGCGTTGACTGCAATTTACCGACTTCAAGTTATCCTTCGTTGATACATTTTTTTAATGCCTCTTCGATGGTCTTTCACCGAGGTAATGATAACCTGGATAAGGCTTTGCCAAGAGAAATTCTCACTGGTTTCACTTAACGGGCGATTATTCATTGTTGGCGATGGCATCAATGTTTCCGCTATCAACTTAAAACGGGACAATTAAAAAAGTAATGATGGGACGTTTAATTTCAACTTATTATTCAATTGGTTAGCTTATTTATAACTTTTGATTCTCAAGGCTTTCTCTCTGCCGGCACTATTTTTGTATAATAATGCTATTATTATCCTGACTTAAACACTAGGTTATTATTTTTAACTGGAGCTTTTCATGACAGAAATCACTCAAGCAGATGTCGAAAATCTGCTCAAATCCCTTATTGACCCTAATGTTGAAACTGATTTGGTGTCAGCTAAATCTATTAAGAACATAGGAGTAGAAGGTGCGAATGTTAGCGTAACAATTGAGCTGGGCTACCCCGCTAAAAGCTATCTTGCAGAATTAAAATCGACAGTTGAAGAAAAATTACAAACACTTACCGGGATTGGTACGATTGAGGTTAAGGTAAGCTTTAATATTATTTCCCATTCCGTTCAACAGAGCTTAAAACCTATCCCTAATGTAAAAAATATTATTGCCGTGGCTTCAGGTAAAGGCGGCGTGGGTAAATCGACCACCTCGGTTAATTTAGCCTTGGCCTTAGCTGCAGAAGGTGCCAATGTGGGTATTCTTGATGCTGATATTTATGGTCCGAGTATTCCGACTATGTTGGGTTTATCCGGTTACCCTGCAAGCGATGACGGTAAGAGGATGAATCCAAAAATTTCATTTGGCATCCAAACCATTTCAATCGGTTATTTGATAGAAGAAGACCAACCTATGATCTGGCGGGGTCCGATGGTCACTAATGCCTTACAACAACTATTAAAAGACACTAATTGGGATGATATTGATTATTTGATTGTGGATTTACCACCCGGTACAGGGGATATTCAATTAACCCTGGCACAACAAATCCCGGTAACAGCCGCCGTGATTGTAACCACCCCTCAAGATATTGCCTTAATTGATGCACAACGGGGCTTAGGCATGTTTGATAAAGTAAAAGTGCCGGTTCTTGGTGTGATTGAAAATATGAGTATGCATATTTGTAGCAATTGCGGCCATGAAGAAGCCATTTTTGGACAAGGTGGCGGGGAATCCATGGCAAAGAAGAATAACATTGATCTGTTAGGCTCTTTACCACTCGATATTAAGATACGCGAATTTGCTGATTCGGGTAGACCGACGGTAGTGGCGGATACGGAGAGCCGTCCTACTGCAATTTATAAAGAAATTGCCCGCAAAATGGCAGCTAAACTGGCTTTAAAAGGCAAAGATTACAGCAGTAAGTTTCCTAATATTGTGATTCAAAATTCTTGATTCATCTCTCAATATTGCGGACGGAAGTCCGCTCTATATGGTATCTTAGGCAATTATTTTAGACCCCTTAGAAACAGAAATATGAGTATAAAATCAGATAAATGGATACGCCGCATGGCGGAAGAAAATGGCATGATAACTCCATTTGAAGCCGGACAAGTGAGGGAGTCACCGCAAGGGCGCGTTATTTCTTATGGTACGTCCAGTTACGGCTATGATGTCCGCTGTTCTGATGAGTTTAAGATATTTACCAACATTAACTCGGCAATTGTTGATCCAAAAGATTTTGCAGAAGAGAGTTTTGTTGATGTGAAAGCGGATGTTTGTATTATCCCGCCTAATTCGTTTGCATTAGCACGTACGGTGGAGTTTTTTCGGATTCCGCGTGATGTTTTAACTATTTGTCTCGGGAAATCGACTTATGCGCGTTGCTTTCGTGGTGATACTAAGGTTGCCTTAGTTGATGGTTCTGCGCCGACGTTAGAACAAATGGCAAACCGCGCTGAAAAAGGAGAGGATTTCTGGGGTTATAGCATGGGACATTTTGGGCAAATTATCACAACGCGTTTAGAAGCTCCGCGTTACATTGGTCAAGATAATTTATTAGAAATTATTTTAGATAATAATCAAAAAATTCATTGCACACCTGAGCATCAATTTATGTTGCGTGATGGTTCTATGTGTCAAGCGCATGAGCTACAGCCTAACAGCTCTTTAATGCCATTATATCGACAAAATTTACGCGGTTACGAGTCAGTTTTTCAGCCCTTTAGTCATCATTGGCGTTCGACTTACAGGCTTTCTGACGAATGGAATTTACGTCATGGTATTTATGAAGATGCTCCAAATACTCATCGCCATCATGTAGACCATGACCGCCGCAATAATCGTCCGTGGAATATTGTGCGTATGGATGCTAAAGAACATATTCGACATCATAACGAACAAACTTATGGCAGTGATTTTAATGCAGAAGAACATGGCGCGGCAATTAAAAATGCTTTTGTGCGTTTACGTCAAGACCCGCAATGGCTGGCAAGTTACCAACAAGGGCAACAACAAAAAGCACAGCGTTTTTGGCATGATGATAGCTATGCGACACAGCGCGAAGTTTTATTGCAGCAACGTCAATCTGTCTCTGATGCAACTCGTGAAAAGCATCGTAAATTAATGCTAGAGCGTTATCAAAATCCCGAAGAAGTTGCCAAACAAGCGGCTCTAGTTAAGCAAGCATGGAAAAATGATGATGGCAGTCGTCGTATTAAACAAGCAGAAATTGCGCGACAATTACGATTGCGTAAAGAAATTACCTCAGAAGTTGTGCGTTCGGCTCTTGATGAAACAGGTTCTATTCGTGGCGCGGCGCGATTATTAGAGTGTGATAGAAGTGTATTTAGACGATTTCCTGAGATTGTTCAAGCCTTTAAGGGTCGTAAACCTGCACCTCATAATCATAAAGTAAGTTCAGTAAAGTCGGTATCAGGCGAACATGATGTTTATTGTTTAAATGTTCCAGAAGCAGGTAATTTTGCATTAGAAGCGGGGGTATTTGTACATAATTGCGGCATTATTGTCAATGTAACGCCTTTAGAACCTGAATGGGAAGGCCATGTGACGTTAGAATTTTCTAATACCACCCCACTTCCTGCAAAAATTTATGCCAACGAAGGTGTGGCACAAATGTTATTTTTTGGTGGCGATGAAGTCTGTGAAACCTCTTATAAAGATAGAGGTGGGAAATACCAGGGACAACAAGGTGTGACTTTACCTAAGGCTTAAATAATCAAGCAAGGTTAG
>CAYMPX010000052.1:0-13741 GCA_964392135.1 uncultured Methylomarinum sp. | reverse complement strand
TACACGACCTTCTTCCGATCTTTCTATTTTTATTCGCAAGCAGGAATTATTTACATGGCAAATTCAGGTGATAAAAACATTCGCCCCTTTTCATCTTTAGTTGTTGATGGTATGGAACGTGCCCCAAGTCGAGCAATGTTACACGCTGTCGGTTTTAAAAATGAGGATTTTAAAAAGCCTCAAATAGGTATTGCTTCCACCTGGAGCATGGTAACGCCTTGCAACATGCATATTAACAATCTAGCTGACGATGCTGTTAGAGGTGTTGATGCGGCGAATGGTAAAGCCGTTATCTTTAACACCATTACAATTTCTGACGGTATCTCTATGGGTACTGAAGGCATGAAATATTCATTAGTATCGCGTGAAGTGATCGCAGACTCTATTGAAACAGTCGTTGGTTGCCAGGGTTTTGACGGTGTTGTTGCTATTGGTGGTTGTGATAAAAACATGCCTGGCTGCATGATGGCTTTAGCCCGATTAAACAGACCCAGCATATTTGTATACGGCGGAACCATTCTTCCTGGCTGTCATAAAAATAAAAAGCTGGATGTGGTCTCGGTTTTTGAAGCAGTGGGTGCCAGAGCAAATAATAAAATTGATGATGCTGAATTATTAGCCATTGAAGAAAAAGCCATTCCAGGTGCCGGTTCTTGTGGGGGTATGTACACTGCTAACACCATGGCATCTGCTATTGAAGCATTAGGTATGAGTTTACCTAATAGCTCGGCGCAAGCCGCCGTATCGAATGATAAAAAACTAGATTGTGAACGTGCTGGTGCCGCTGTTTTAGAATTATTAAAAAATGATATCAAACCTAGCGATATCATGACGAAAGACGCTTTTGAAAATGCAATTACTATTGTGATTGCACTCGGTGGATCAACCAATGCGGTATTACATATTATAGCCATGGCAAATGCCAGTAAAATTGATATTACACTGGATGATTTCACTCGCATTGGTGCGCGTGTACCTATGCTAGCTGATTTAAAACCCAGTGGACATTATCAAATGGCTGAATTGATTGAGATTGGTGGCATTCAACCGTTAATGAAAGTATTATTAGATCAAGGGTTGTTACATGGTGATTGTCTGACTGTAACGGGTAAAACACTCGCTGAAAACTTAGCCGATGTTGCACCTTATCCCGTGGATCAAGATATTATCAGACCATTGGATAACCCTATCAAGAAAGACAGTCATTTAGCTGTTCTTTATGGCAATCTTGCAACAGAAGGCTCTGTTGCAAAAATCACCGGGAAAGAAGGTTTGGTTTTTACAGGTTCAGCCAAAGTATTTGACGCAGAAGAACAAGCCTTACAAAGCATTCTTAACGGTGATATTGTCAAAGGTGATGTGATTGTTATTCGCTACGAAGGTCCACAAGGTGGCCCAGGCATGCGCGAAATGTTATCGCCTACCTCTGCGGTAATGGGAAAAGGCTTGGGACAAGATGTTGCTTTAATTACGGACGGTCGTTTTTCAGGCGGCACCCATGGTTTTGTGGTCGGACATATTACACCTGAAGCGCATGTAGGTGGCGCTTTAGCCATTGTTGAAAATGGTGACCAGATTACTATTGATGCAGAGACTAAAGAATTAACACTACATTTAGATGATAAGATTATTGCTCAGCGTTTACAAAACTGGAAACAACCTGCCGCTAAATATACCCGTGGTGTATTATCTAAATATGCCAAATTAGTCAGTTCCGCTTCTAAAGGCGCGGTCACTGATAATTAAATCTGTTTGTGCTGGTCGGGTTAGCGATAGCGTAACCCGACACTGATACCATAATGTGTATACATACTTATATTTTTCTGGATTTGAGTTTTATCCTGGAAGTGAGGTTTTAGTCTTATTTCCAACAATCATAATCTATTATTCGGATGAGAAAATATAACAATAACAGGCAAATTTCGACAGTCTACACTGATTACCCTGTCGGGTGATGCTATCGTTAACCCAAGCGACTTTATCTCCGTATGTCAATCACTTCGTCTCACTTCGTTAACTGGTTCAGAGATTCTTCTCCTTATATCCATGCCCATCGCAATAAAACCTTCGTCATTTTCTTTAGTGGTGAAATGGTTCTTAAAGGTTGTGATAATTTAATCCATGATTTTGCACTGTTAAAGAGTCTAGGAATTCGTCTGGTTCTAGTGCATGGTCTTCGTCCGCAAATTGATTATCGCCTAAACCAACAAAACATTAGTTCTAAATTCAAACATAACTTAAGAGTAACCGATGACAAAGCGCTTCAATGCGTAAAGGAAGCCGCTGGACTGGTACGGGTAGAAGTTGAAGCGCTACTTTCTATGGGGCTGGCTAATTCACCCATGGCCGGGGCAAAAATAAAAGTTGCCTCAGGTAATTTTGTTACCGCAAAGCCTTTAGGGGTTATTGATGGCGTTGATTACCAGCATACAGGTAACATACGACGCATAGACGCAACAGCAATCCATCAACAATTAGACCAGGATAATGTGGTGTTAATATCGCCTGTTGGCTATTCCCCCAGTGGCGAAATTTTTAACCTATCCGCGGAACAAGTAGCGACTGAAGTGGCTATTTCTCTTCAGGCTGAAAAGTTAATTCTTTTTACCGAACAAAGTTGCTTATCCAGCCAGCAAGTCATTCAACAAATGACCGTAAACGAGGTAGAACAGTTTTTATCACAACAAAAACAATTGCCAAGCTCGCTATCTAACGCGTTAAAGGCCTCAATACGAAGCTGTCAACAAGGCATTAAGCGCGTGCATTTAATTAATCGAAAAATTGACGGTGCTTTGTTATTAGAACTTTTTACCCGCGACGGTAAAGGCACACTTATCAGCTCTAATCCATTTGAAGAAATACGCTCGGCTACCTTAAATGATATTGCCGGTATATTAGAACTTATAAAACCACTGGAACAACAAGGCTTATTAGTTAAACGATCGAGAGAAAAGCTGGAAATGGAGATCAATGACTACATCGTTATTGAGCGTGATGGTTTAATTATAGCTTGTACCGCACTTCATCTGATGAATGATAAACAATCCGCTGAGATTGCCTGCCTTGCTGTTCATTTAGATTATCAAAAATCTGCGCGAGGTAATCGATTATTAAATTATTTAATCGAAAAGGCAAAAACAGCACGTTTAAGCCAATTATTCGTTTTATCGACACAAACCATGCAATGGTTTATTGAAAGAGGTTTTAACCCCGCAGCAATTGATAGTTTACCAGAGCAACGAAAAGAGTTTTATAACGAAAAAAGAAATTCAAAAGTGCTTTGCAAAAAATTATAAAAAATGAATAAACCGCTCATTGTTTTACAAATTTCTGACTTACATATTCTTGCTGAAACAGAAGAGACTTTATACGGTGTCAATACAGAACATAGCTTTCAGCAGTTATTAAAACAAGCACACACCCTACACGGCAAAGTAGACTTGGTATTAGTAACCGGTGACTTGGCTCAACATCCTTGTCAGGCGAGCTATCATCGCATTTATAAAGCCTTGGAGAAATACCACACTCAAACGGTTTGTTTACCCGGAAATCATGACGATCTGTTATTAATGAATCAATTGATTAATGGAGAGCAAGTGAACTGTCGTAAACAGATACAATTTAACGATTGGCAGATCATCAGTTTAAATAGCAAAAAACCAGCGTCACAAGCGGGCTATTTAAGTAAAAATGAACTTGATTATTTGACTGAAGCCTTAGATAAACAAGCTGATTTAAACACACTGATTGCCGTGCATCATCATCCTGTACCCATAAATAGCCGCTGGATGGATGGCATGATGATAGAGAACAGTGGCGATCTGTTTTTATTACTTAAACAGCACCCTCAAGTAAAAGCCATCATTTGCGGACACATTCATCAAGACTTTAATTTTCAGAAACAGGGCATACAAATTTTAGGCGTACCCTCTAGCTGTTTTCAATTTGAACCCCATTGCACTCAATTTACGATTGATAATAAATCATCGGGTTATAGATTATTAAAACTCTATCCAAATGGCTTAATTCAGTCAAATATCTATCGTGCTGAGAATGTATAAGGCGCCTTTTTACACACCCAATGTCCAAAAAGGACTTAATACCTGAATAGATGGTAAAAAATTGCTGTATTCAACAGATTTCAATATATACCCTGAAATCCCTTGCTCAAAACTATGATCTACATCTTGCTGTTCTTTTGATGAGGTTAACATAACAACGGGTATATTCTTATACACAATATGTTGTTTTAACTTTTGTAACAATTCATGCCCTGTCATTTTAGGCATATTAATATCTAAAATAATCACACAAGGAAGCCCTTGTACTGGATCATTTAAATAATCCAGTGCTTCTTCACCATGGTTCTTAACAATTAATTCATTGATAACCTTTAATTCCTTAAAGCTGCGTTTTACAGTCATAATATCAACCAGGTCATCCTCTACCAATAAAATTGGTTTTATTCTATTCATTTTTTATTATTATTTTGGTATTGTAAAAACAAACGTACATCCCTCACCTTCCTTAGACTCTATCCCTATTTTACCACCCCAGTTACGCACTGCTTTTTCAATGAGACTTAAACCAATCCCTGTACTTTCATACTGATCTTTTGGCTTTAAGGTATGAAACAATTGAAATATCTTATCCTGGTGGCTTTTAGCGATTCCTATTCCATTATCTTTTACTGAAATTTGCCAAAACCGGGCTAACTCAATACAGCTAAGCTCAATTTTTCCTAACTGTTTATCATTATACTTTACAGCATTATCGATTAAATTTTGAAAAACTTGCTGTAGATGCAGTTTCTCTCCTATAATGACAGGAAAACCACCCTTAATATCTATTTTAATATGTTCTGGAGGGGCAATAAGTTGGATAACATCCGTTATAAGCAGGTTAAGATCCACACGCTCTAGCTCACTTCTTACCCGCCCAATTCGAGAGTATTGCAAAATACCATCAATCATTTCATGCATACGCTTGGCACGCCCTTTGATTAATGCCATTTGCGCTCTACCCTCTTCATCAAATAAATCCGCATAATCATCAGCAACCCACCCAGCCAATTGATTAATGGCTCGCAAAGGTGCTTTTAAATCATGAGACACAACGTATGAGAAATTACTTAATTCTTCATTCACTCTATTTAGTTTTGCGGTTCTTTCTTCAACTCGTTGCTCAAGACTTTTATTTAAAAGTTCGATTTCGTTTTGATGCTGCTTCATTTCCTGTACTAACTGGGTGTTTTGCAATGCAACGGCCGCTTGAGCAGTCAATAACCGCGTCATTTCGATTTGCTCGTGAGTAAAAACAGAAGCTATTAAATTATTCTCCAGATATAAAACCCCTAAGACCTGGCGTTTCAGTCTTAATGGAATACATAATATGGATTTAAGCTGTTGTTTTTGTACAGTGACATCTGTAATAAAATTACTCTCTTTACATGCGTTGTCTATAACAAGTATTTCAGCCGTACGATAAACATAATTAACAATTGCCATACTTAAACTATCGACGTTTAAGGTATTATTAAATTGTTTAACAGTGACCTCAACAAAATCACTTTTATCACCTCTGGCAACCACTTCTAATCCTTGCTTATTAACGACCAGCAAATAGGCTGTTGTTGCACCGAGTCGCTCCATAACGGCTTGTACTATGGTGCTTAACAATAGGTTAAAATCTAATTGCTGCGTTATATTTCGCGTTGCTTTGTGTAAATAATTAACATCAAGCTGTTGAGTCAAGGGCAACTGTTTATCTTTAATGGTTTCAGCTAAAGTTAAAGCATATTTCTCTTGTAACTGTTGCTGTTTAATTTTTGCAGAACACGCCTGGTAAAGAGATATCGCCTTATTTAAGTAATACTTTGCCTGCTGATGCTGCTTATCAATAAGTAATTGAGCTAATCGTTCATGTAAATAAGCGTCTAATAAAACAAATTTATTTTTAACCGCTAAATCAATGGCATCTAATGCCAAACATCGAGAAGCACTAAAATCGTGTTTATCTACAGCCATTTCCATTTGCATCAACATAAAATAGGGTTTTAGAGCAGGACCTAAAGCCGACCAGGTTTGTACACGAGAAAAACAGTCTTTTAAAATTACCGCTTCATTATCACCCATGGTTTTAGCCACTCTTAAACCATTGATAAAACGAAATACATACCAGAGTCGATTGAGAATATTATCACTTAAACCACGTAAATAAGGTTCCGCTTTAATAAGTGACTCCCTTGAGGCTAAATAATTGCCCAAATAATGCTGGCTAATCCCTTTAAGAGTGTAATATCCTCCGATAGAAACCACATGCCTATCGGCTTCCCACAGTTGTAATTTTTCAGCGATCTGTTCAGCAGTATAAGGTTTTTCATTAGACAACATTAAATCTGACCAGCCAGCAATAGCACTTTGAGCCAAGCCTAAAGACAGTGATAAATTAAATTTCCTGGAAAACAAAATACATTCATTAGCAACTAATGATACTTGTTCAAGGTCTTTTCCTTGACTGATTAAATGCCATATATAAGGCCCATAAGATAAACCTGCATTATATAGATCACCACACTGCTTACCGCGATAAATATTCTTCTGGCATTGTTCAATAATATAGTCAGACTCTCGGCGATTATGCATATTAGTCCATAAAATACCGTTAATACCTTTTGTTGCACCAAAGGTATCAGGGTAACGTTCAGACAAGGCTAAGCCAAGATCCTCATACTTAAAGGACATTTCATATTGCCCCAGACGCTGCAAATATAAACCGACCATAGAGAAACCATAAATAACCGTTTCATCAACGCCACCGGTAAGACAGTTTTGAGTCGATTGAATAGCGGATAAATAAAGCTGAGGTACCATGCCCGCCAAATAATAATCGGGAATTAATTCACTATAAATACCGGTTTCAATTTTAGTGGCTCTATCCCCGGTGGGTACTGTATCTAAAATCTGCTGCCAAATATCGCTATCACCCTGATGAATTTGTTCTATTATCTCTGCGGCTTTTTTTAAAGCTAAAGTATCATCTTCGGGAATTTCTCTATCAAAAAAACCTAAGCCCCTGTTACCTAATTCTATCGCCAGCTTAAACCGGCCCATAGAAGACAATCCCGTGGTTTGCTCGTATAAACAATCCACACGATCCAGGTCATTTTTAGATTCTTTAATTAAGGTTTTTAATATTTGTTCTGATTCAGGCTGATTTCCCAAAGCCATCTCGGTTCTGGCTAAATATTTATGCAATAAAAATAAAAAACCATAATAACGATCCCATGAACAGTCTGGAAACAAGCGTAAACTTTGATGAAAGAAGAAATTAGCATTTTCCATGGCTAATGTATGCATTGCAGAAATACCTGCATAATAATTAAACTCGGCTTCCTGTTTGTTAGAGGCAGCCGTTGGAACAGGCTCTCTGCCTAAGCCCAGATGTTCTACAATGGTAAATAAATTGGGTAAACGTTCAATATCTGTTTGTTCGGGTATATCATTAACCAATGCCATGGCTATTTTTTTATGAGCCTGCTGTTTTGATATTTCGTCTAAAAAGCTTTCTGCCGCCGCCTGAACCTGATCATGAAAGAAAAACACCCGCTCTTTATCGCGTATCAGAATATTTTCAGCAAATGCTGTTGCTAAAGTTTGTAATAATACGGGCAAAGACATCTTTACGACTAAAGCCAGCTCATTAATATTAAAGCTCGCCCCCAGACAGGATGATATTCCTAATAACTCTCGCACCTCAGCACTCTGTTTAGCAATTTTGTCTTTAAATAAATCCAATGCAGTTTCTGGAATATTGGTATGTCGCAACTGCTCATCATCCCAAGTCCACACACCCTCTTCTGATAAATGCAGATGTTTATAAGTATGTAACCAGCGTAAACTTTCATTAACAAATAATGGATTACCTGAAGAGGTTTGATAAATGACAGCAGACAAGTCTGTGGTGCGGCTTGGATACGTATTAAGTATGTAAGCTGTCATTTGATTAACATCAGAATGAGTCAAGGCTTTTAAGTGAATTTCAACTAAAGGTTGTTGTTGTTTTTTAACTCTATTTATCAGCAGACTTAGACGGTGGGTTGAATCCACTTCATTATCTCGATAGGCTCCAATCCAGTAAAGATAAGGAAAATCTACCGCGTTATCAAACAAACCTTGCAATAAATCAAATGTCGCGCCATCACACCATTGTAGATCATCAATAAATAAGGTGAGAGGATGTTCCCTGGAGGCAAGGCTGGCAATAAATTTTCTTGCAACATCATTAAATCGATTACGCGCTTCAACAGGAGGCAACTCAATAACCTCAGCTTGTTTACCAATAATCAACGCTAACTCTGGCACTAAATCAGTGATTAACTTCCCCTGCTCACCAAGCTGTTTAAGTATTTTTTGTCGCCAATAGGCAATGCGCCGATCATCTTCTGTTAAAAACACTTTAACCAAATTAGATAATGCGTGTATTAAGGTGCTATAAGGAATGTGTTTTTTAAATTGATCAAATTTACCCGAACTAAAATAGCCCTGATGCGAAATAATAGGTAACTGTAACTCTTGTATTAAACGGGTCTTGCCTATACCTGATAAACCGGAAATAAGTGCGGCACGAAATTCCCCGCCACATGAGGTTTTATGCTCAACTAATAACAGTTGCTTTTCCTCATCTCTCCCTACCATCAAGGAAGGAATAGTAATCCGATTACTAAAATCATTCTGTTTTAAGGTAAAACGGCTAATATGCCCATGTTTCTGCCAATCTACCAGGCAATGGCGCAAATCAACAGCCAACCCAGCTGCTGTTTGGTAACGTTTTTCGGGTGCCTTTTCTAGTAACAGCGCAATAATCTTACTCAATACCTTAGGCAGATCAGGGTTAACAGATAACACTGAAACAGGTGCCTCAGCCAAATGTGAATGAATAATTGCAATAGGGTCATCAAACAAGAATGGCGGAGCACCCGTTAAACACTCAAAAAATACCATGCCTAAGGAATACAGATCCGTTGAATAATCAACGGTATATTTAATACGCCCGGTTTGTTCAGGTGACAAGTAAGGCAAAGTTTCTATACGGAAATTTTCTTGATAAATAAAATGACTCATTTGATTGATATCAAGAATGCGTATATCGTCAATCAGCTGTACTTTATGACTATCATTCAGCAATAGAATATTATTAGGTTTTATACTCTTGTGTATATGCCCGGCTCTGTGTCTTTGTTCTAGCTGCTCTGCAATAGAGATCATCAGCTCAAGAATATAATCAAGCCTGAGTTGTTGGTTCTGGTCAATCCACTGTCTTAAGGTAACACCAGAAAACCAGGGCTGAAGCAAACAAAGCGTTTCATTATTCGGGGAAATGAGCGCTGGAACAATAACATCGACTAAATTAAGTTCATTTAAGGCATCAATCTGTTGTTTTAAATAATAATTTAACGCTGAATCACACAGTTGCATTTTGATTTTCTTTAAAACAAAAAATTCATCATTGTTGTTAACAGCATCAGAAGCGAGTACCTTATAAACATCTGCATGTATACTGGCACCCAGCGTTTGTTGAATTGTATAATTGAATAGAGATTGAGCCACTATTTACCTTAAATTCACATAATTAAAGAAATATATACTTCGTGCGGAGTATATACAGATTATATTTTTGAAACATACCGCAAGATAATTTAGACCATTTTATCCTACATATTTATCTGACTAAAATCACCGAACCAACATAATAACTATTAGCCCAATATGCGCATCAGAATGAAGGTATTATTTTCACCCGCAATTTCTTTAATGGATCAGTTATCGTATAGGAAAAAATTCGCTTTATTAGGCATTGTTTCCCTGATGGCGATAAGCATACTGATTTACAGCTTGTTTCTTGGTCTTAATCAAGTCGTAAAGAAGTCTCAACGGCAATTACAAGGTCTGGAACTGATTACCCCCCTATCAAAAATTATTCAAAATTTACAATTACACCGTGGACAATCTGCCAGTTTAATGGGGGGTGTTAGTCATACTGAACACTTACCATCAGAGATAGAGTCCAGGATATCAAGTCACATCAATACCATTGAGCATATTTTTTCAGAAAATTCAATTCAAAATAAAAACTGGGAAGAAATAAAAACGGACTGGAAAAACATTGTAAACAATGGTCTTAATTGGACAATTCCAGAAAACTTTTCGCAACATACGCAGTTAATTGATCAATTACAACGCTTCAAGGTATTGTTAGCAGATGAATACGCGTTAACATTTAACTCTGAAATTGATACCTTTTACGTTATTGATACCAGTATTAATAAACTTCCTCGGTCTATGGAACAGTTAGCGCAACTCCGGGACTTTAGTACGCGTATATTATCTAAAAAACATGCGTCTGATTTTCAGAAAACAGAACTTATTACACTGACAGCCAAATTAGAGTCTTCACTATCACTTTTAACTACCAATTTAAATAAAACGGTGACCTTTAATCCAAACATTAACTCGCAACTTTTTCTTGATTCTCAAAATATAAGTCAATCCACACACTCCATTATAAAATTAGTACGATCCGATGTATTAGCGGAGGAATTCACCTCACAACCTGCTTATTTTTTCTCCCAGGTCACCACAGCAATTGATAGCAGTTATGCAAAAATGTATCAAACATTATTACCTACCGCAAAGGCATTAATTACAGCACATTTAAAAAAAGCAAAAAACATACTCTATATCAGTATTAGCGTGTCTTTGATGTTAATGATAACAGTCCTTTACTTTGTTATTGGTATTTACTATTCAATGAAAGGAAGTGTTCAATCGTTAAGTCGTTCACTACAAACTTTTGCAAATGGTGATTTACACGAACGGATTAACCTTCAAACCCAGGATGAACTTAATCCCATAGGTAACAGTTTCAATCAGCTGGCAGAAAAAATCACCTCTCTTGTTGATAATGTAGAGAGCAGCCAAAAAAAAATACAGCAAGTCCTTGATGGTTTATTGACTATGGCAGGTATATTACTGCCTGATGGTACATTGGATTTTGCCAATGCTCCGCCATTAAAATTATCAGGTTTAATATCAGAAGATGTATTAGGTAAAAAATTATGGGATTGCCCCTGGTTTTCCTATAGCAACACAGTACAAAATCAAATTCGTAGCGATTGTCAGTTGGCGGCTCAAGGTGAGGCGGTTGATAGAGAAATTGAATTTGCATTGCTTGATAAGAAAATATGGGTTGATTTTAGCGTTCACCCGGTATTTGATGAACAAGGAAAAATAAAATTCCTGGTTGCTGAAGCAAGAGATGCTACGCGCCGTCGCTTAGCCGAAGAACATTCAAAACGCAGTCAGAAAATGGATGCCTTGGGTAAATTAGTGGGTGGTATTGCGCATGATTACAATAATATGCTCGGTGTGATACTCGGCTACGCGGAGTTATTAGAAATGAAATGTGAAGATATAGAAGGGGTAAAAAACTATATCAATGAAATTGTTCGAGCCGGTGAACGAGGAAGAGCACTGACACGAAAGATGCTGGCTTTTTCAAAATCAGAAAGTAGTAATCCGGACACATGCAACATTAACGATGCCTTACTTAGTTTAAAAGATATGCTTGCCAAATCTTTAACAGCTGCTATTCACCTGGAATACAATTTATATAACCCGGCCTGGCCAATCTGGATTGATGTCAATGAACTAGAAGATGCCGTTTTAAATATGAGTATTAACGCAAAATATGCCATGCCTCAAGGCGGTTCATTAACTATAAAAACAGAGAATATTTCTCTGGCCAGAGAAGAAGCCAGATTACTTGGCTTAACTGCCAATGATTATTTAAAACTCAGTATTACTGATACCGGCTGTGGAATGAATGAGGAAACAAAAACTCATGTTTTTGATCCTTTTTTCACCACGAAAGGCGATGCCGGTAATGGCTTGGGACTTAGCCAGGTATTTGGTTTTATAGAGCGTTCTGGTGGTGCTATCAACCTGTATACACAATTAGGTGAAGGTTCTCAGTTTAGTTTATATTTTCCTCGCCATCGCCATCATACAGATAATAAAGAAAACAAATCATTTAACAGTCATTCAGCACCTCAACTATCGGGGGGTGACGATGAACGTATTTTAGTTGTTGATGATGAACCTGCATTACGTGAATTGGCCAAGAAAATACTGACACTTTTTGGTTACAGAGTCTTCACTGCCAATTCGGGTGAGGCTGCACTTAATATTTTAGCTTCCCACCCAATTGACCTTGTGCTCAGTGATGTTATCATGCCAAAGATGGACGGTTATCAACTTGCCAGACAAATAACAAAACACTATCCATCGGTTAAAATACAACTCGCCAGTGGTTTTAGTGATAACAGGCATACTGATTCTGACCAGGACTTAAGGCATAACATGCTCAACAAACCTTATTCATCAAAAGAATTGCTAACGAGTATTCGCTTATTACTGGATGGCTATCTATTACCCAAGGATACTCAATGACCCATAAAGACCCGTTAAATCCTACGCAAGAGTGCAATATATTTATTGTTGATGATGATGAGCAACAAGCAAATTTAATGCAGGAAATGGCTAAAACCGCTCAAATAAAAACCTTCGTTTTTACCTCCAGCATTGATTTCTTAAAGGCAAAAATCACGCCCTGCGATATCATCGTACTTGATTTACAAATGCCGGATAAAGATGGCATAGAAATTATGCGTGAACTTGCCTCCAGACATATCGAACCTCATTTTATTTTAGTCAGTGGTTTTGATGAGCGGGTATTACATTCAGCCAAACAATTAGCAGAATCTAAACATCTAAATGTTGTTGCCACGCTAACAAAACCTTTTAAAGCAAAAGACTTTATTACCCTACTCAAAAAAACACACCAGGCCTGTCTATTAAATCAGTCTCAGAAAATCAATTATAAGGCACAAGCAGAGACATTCACCCCCAGTGAAGACAACACTGAAAACAGTGTTTCCATAACGGTAGATGAGCTAAAACTTGCTATTCGCAAACATCAATTAATTATTCATTTCCAACCGCAAACTTGCTTTAATACGGGGCGCTTGCAAGGTGCAGAAATTTTAATACGCTGGCAACACCCGACAAAAGGCTTAATTCTCCCTGAGCAATTTATTCCTATAGCAGAAAAACACCGGTTAATGAATTTACTCATCGAAGAAGTACTCATGCTGGCTATTAAAGATCATAAAAAAATTACCGATAATGACCTGGATATAAAAATATCGCTTAATTTATCGGGTCAAAATATTAATGATTTAGCGATGCCTGAAAAATTAGAGGCATTAGTCAAAAGCAATAAAATAAAACCCGAATCGTTTTCTTTAGAAATTACTGAATCTGCCTTAATGAATGAAGTATCAGAAACGCTTGATATTTTAAACCGGCTAAGAATGAAAGGTTTTTCACTTTCTATTGATGACTTTGGCACAGGACATTCTTCATTAGTCGCACTTTATCAGGCACCTTTTACGGAACTTAAAATAGACCGACAATTCGTTAAACGTATGACGATAGATAATGATGCGGCAGCGATTGTTAAAATATGTATTCTATTGGCTAAAGAACTTAAAATGCATTGCGTTGCAGAAGGTGTTGAAACAAAAGAAACCTGGGAGCTATTAAAAAAATTAGGCTGTGAAATCGCGCAAGGAAATTTTATTGCCAAACCTATGGCAATAGATGAATTTATTGCCTGGGTT
>CAYMPX010000051.1:0-13802 GCA_964392135.1 uncultured Methylomarinum sp. | reverse complement strand
GTATTGGCGGCTGATGCAAACGAATCTCTGACCTTATTTTTATCTATAGCAACAGCAGCACTCATACAAAACGTTTTATTATGTTAATCACTTCTGTCTGATGCGATAAAAAAGGCACATGCCCCGCGCCAGAAATGACATTTAATTCACAAGCAGGCTGTACTTTTTGCATATCGTAACCGACCTGAACAGGAATCAAACGGTCTTTATCGCCTTGAATAATACATACAGGAATATCTAAATTGCTTAAATCCGCTCTTAAATCGGCATGTTGCAAAATATCCAAAGCGCTTTGCAATACCGTTTCTTTTGGCGGTTCAGATGACTGTACGGCTGTTTTCAATTCTTTTAATAAGGCTTTACCGTTAGGCAAACTATTCACCTGTAACGCTAAAAAGCGTAGTAAAGTGACAGAACAATTTAATGACAGATTATGAGCAAAGTCTTGCAATAATACCGCTTTCATTCCCGCCCAATCATCTTCAGCGACAAATCTTGGGTTTCCCGCCAATAAAATAAGCCCATTAACCCGTTCTGGAAATTTAGTTGCCATCACCAGCGCAACCGATGCACCTAAAGACCAGCCTAATACACAGCAAGGTGATTCAGGGACTGATGCAATCAAAACTTCACTGATTTTATCCAGTGTATACGGAGCGACCGTCTCACTTAAACCATGTCCAGGCAGATCTAAACAGGTCACCTGGTAATGCTGAGCCAATTGTTGTGCGAACGACCGCCAAATTCCCGTATGCATTGCCCAGCCATGAATTAATACAATAGGTCGACCTTGCCCAAAGACTTCTTTATGAATTTTTATCAACTGAGCCACAAGCCCCCCTTCTCTTCAGGTCGGAGATGTAGCAGTTCTCTGTTGTCAATGCGTTGTTGTATCAAGTTAATCATAGTGTTAAGATCACTCCATAAGTAAAGGTTTTAATATCTGTTTCTGCGAAAACCAAGCGATAGCAGTAAAGCCTCGAAAATAATAATAGTAAAATCAACCGTAGGGCATACGGGGCTAGTCTGTGAAGTGAATGGTGCTTTAATGCCGTCAGCAGCAGAAACCAGCAGGCAGTAGCAATACACACCTGCTCTTGAGTCATCAGGAATCACCGCTCCTTTAGACCGGTGAGGATGTCAACATGAAATAATAGTATCCAGTGCATCGAGCAACTTATCCACCTGCTGCTGCTGATGATTTGCAGAAAAAGTGATTCTTAACCTCGCCTCACCTGTTGGCACAGTCGGCGGACGAATAGCGCCCACCAAAAACCCTTTATTTAACAAGGCCTCGCTCATTGCAAGCGCACGCTGACTATCTCCCATTAGAATAGGCTGGATTGCTGAGGCTGTCGGCATAACAGACAAACCTAACTGCGCTGCGCCTAAGCGAAAACGCGCCAGTAACTGCATTAATTTATCTCTACGCCAATTTTCTGCGATAAGTAATTTAAGACTGGTTCGTGTGGCTTCAGCAATGGCAGCGGGCAAGGCAGTGGTAAAGACATAGGTTCTGGCCTTTTGAATTAATGTTTCAATTAATGCATCAGAACCTGCGACAAATGCCCCAAAGGTTCCAAAGCCTTTACCTAATGTTCCCATTAACACAGGCACCTGTTGTTGAGTTAACCCATAATGCTGCACAATCCCCCCCCCTGTTTCACCTAAAACGCCAAAGCCATGTGCATCATCCACCATCACCCAGGCATTTGCTTTACTCGCCAATGCAGTCAATTCAGGCAATGCCGCCAAATCACCATCCATACTAAATACGCCATCGGTGACAATTAAAGTTCGTCGTTCAGACGGGGACATTTTATGCTGCAAATCATCCAGATCATTATGTAAATAGCGTTTAAACTTTGCCCCCGACAATAAACCGCCATCCAGCAAAGAGGCATGATTCAAACGATCTTCAAACACTCGGTCACCGCGTCCTAACAAAGCCGAGATCACCCCTATATTTGCCATATAGCCCGTTGAAAACAGCAAAGCCCGTTCACGCCCGGTAAATTCTGCTAACTCTTCTTCCAAGGCATGATGACAGCGACTATGCCCACAAATTAAATGCGCAGAACCGCTACCCACCCCATAGTCATTAGCCGCTTGCTGAAAGGATTGAATTACTTGCGGATGATTAGCCAGCCCCAAATAGTCATTACTACTAAAATTAACAAGCTGCCGACCCTCTATCATCAGCTCAACAGCTTGAGGTGATGCAATAACACGCCGGGAACGATATAAATTTTGTTGTTTGATCCGCTCTAACTCTGCCGATAAATTAGTAAAGCCTAAACTCATTCTGCGTAACTAGAACCTGCAGAACGCAAACCTAAGCGATCAAATAATGCCACGTCATGATGGGTCATTGGATTATCTGTCGTTAATAATTTATCACCATAAAAGATTGAATTTGCCCCTGCAAAAAAGCACAATGCCTGCATTTCATCCGACATTTCATTTCTGCCGGCTGACAATCGCACTCTGGAATGTGGCATTAAAATTCTGGCAATCGCGATAGTTCGAACAAAAATAACAGGATCTAAAGAGTCCGTATTTTCTAAAGGCGTACCTTCAACCTGAACCAACATATTAATAGGCACACTTTCTGGATGTTTAGGTAAATTAGCCAATTCACACACTAACTTTGCTCTATCAACATCAGATTCTCCCATACCAACAATACCTCCACAACAGACATTAATCCCTGAGTCTCTTACTCTTGCTAAAGTATCTAATCTATCCTGATAGGTTCGGGTGGTAATCACTTCAGAATAATAATCTTCTGAGGTATCTAAATTATGATTGTAATAATCCAGTCCACCCTCTTTTAAGGCTTTGGTTTGCTTATCACTCAACATTCCCAACGTGACACAGGTTTCCATTCCCAATGCTTTAACACCTTGAACCATTTCCACCACACGTTCAATATCTTTATCTTTAGGGCTACGCCATGCAGCGCCCATACAAAAACGTGATGCGCCTTGATCTTTCGCCAACTGAGCCGATTTAATCACTTCATCAACAGGCATCAATGCTTCTGGTGTCAAATCAGCGTCATATCGCGCACTTTGCGGGCAATAACCACAATCTTCAGAACATGAACCTGTTTTAATACTCAACAAACTGCTCACTTGCACCTCATTCGGATCAAAATTTGCTCTATGCAGGGTCTGAGCTTTAAACAGCAGATCATTAAAAGGTAAAGCATACAATGCTTGCACCTCCTCTAGCTGCCAATCATGTCGGACAGCCGTGACACTTGCTGATTGTGCTTGAGGTGATATTTGATCTATAGTGGGGTTAGCAGACATTCGGTAAATCTCCAAGGCTTTCAAATAAACTTGTCAACCTGATAAAATAAAAATGGTAAACAACTGGCGTAATATTATACAGGATTACCTGTTTCCGCCCACCTGCATCTTATGTGGAAATTCAGGTTTTAATTCACAAGACATTTGTCCCGCCTGCTTTCAGGAACTTCCTAAAAACAAGCACTGCTGTTATCGCTGCGCAGAAACATTTGAAACAGCACACGTTACACCCCGGCTTTGCGGGCATTGCTTAACTAAATCCCCTGCATTTTATGAAACCCACGCTCCTTTTCTCCATCAAAATACCATCCGCTATTTAATTAGCCAGCTAAAATTTAACCGACAATACAAAAACGCCCGTTTACTTGGCTATTTATTAGCCAATCATTTAGAAAAAACGGCTGAAATGCCTGAAGTCATTATCCCTGTGCCTTTATACAAGCAGCGTTATCAAGAACGTGGGTTTAATCAAACGGTAGAAATCGCTAAAACCTTATCCAGGCAGCTTACTATTCCGATAAATACAAAATCCTGTATCCGACATCGAGATACGCCTCATCAAATTAATTTATCCGCAAAGCAACGACATAAAAATATTAAAAATGCATTTAAAATCGAAAAACCGATCAAGGCACAACACGTTGTGATACTGGATGATGTAATGACAACCGGATCTACAGTCAATGAACTGGCTAAAACATTAAAAAAGGCGGGAGTGAATCGAGTGGATATCTGGGTTTGTGCTAGAGCATAAGGCTGCTGATGCAGCACAATGTCTAATATAATGAAGAAAAGAGATAAAGTGATTTATCGGATTATGTAATCGAAGCACATAAAACACTCGGCTCTGGCTTGTTAGAATCCTGTTTATCAGCAGTGTCTAGCCCATGAGCATTGCATTTAAATCGCGTATCCTTTGTCGAAAAAATACCAGGGAACCACCAGACACAGCTTTTGATTTGTATTAAACAGGCGAACATCAAACAACGCAACCTAATCAGCTTTAATGTAAAACGATTAAAAAGCGTTATTTCATGAGGTGTATCAACAAAAAATCATGAAGTAACGCCCTCCTACGCCAAGCCCTCGCGTCTAAAAACAAACCATTTCATTTTTTATTATTTTTCAGTCACCAGAAAAGCATCCGTATAAATATCAGCATTAGAAGCACCCATCAGAAATGCAGATGTTTTCATCTGCCGAATCATCTCAGGATGACCGCAAAGGAATACCCGCCAACCCGCTAAGTTTGACAACTGTTTCAAAGCAACCTCGTTAGCACGCCCCGCACTAAACCCTTCTGAAACATGCGCCCCTGAGATACAAGGGGTGTATGAAAAGTTTGAATAATGATGTTCAAGCTGTCGCATTTCATCCACCCTATACAAGTCTTCAAGTTCATGACTACCATGAAACAAATGAATGGGACCAGAATGCCCATGCGATAAAGCATCCATCAGAATACCAGCCAAAGGTGCTAAACCGCTTCCTGTCCCGACTAATAACAAGCCCTGCTCTTTACGGTCAGGTAAATAAAAACAATGCCCTTGAGGTTCTGAAACAGACAATACATCACCGACTTTAATTTCATCATGTACCCACTCGCTAAAGCGACCTCCAGGTAATCGACGAATATGGAATTCCAGTGTTTTAGATTCTGTGGGTATATTAGAGATTGAATAACTGCGTGTTACACCATCTTCCCTTTGTAAATTAACAAACTGTCCTGCTTTGTACTCTAATACATCAGGGCATTCCAGAATCAACAAAATGGTATTTCTATTCAGCATTTCATTGGTCACAACCTTTCCATCGGTATAAAAATCCGATTGTTCAGGTAACTTAACGATCATATCCTGCTCAGGAACACAAAGACAACCCAGAAAATAGCCTTGACTTTTTAAAGTATCTTTTAGTCCACGCTGAGCCTCGGCCGGTGGTAAAGAATCAACACACTTTAAAATACAACTATGACAACTCCCTTTTTTGCAGGCATAAGAAACATCAACATCCTGCCTCAACAATGCATCTAAAACTGTTTCTCCAGATTGACACGCATAGTGTTTTTGATCGACTGTTAATTTAGACATAATTCATTTTAATCTCTAAAATTTATGTGTAACCGTGTTAGCCAAAAAAACCAAAGAAAGAGAGAAAACACCCTCTCTTTCCATAAACTTTTCAGCCAAAAAGTGTATTATTTACCTAATACATCCGCTCTAACACTTTCAGCAATAGCAGCCGCTTCAGAAATCAATTCAGCAGGCACTTTTAACTCAACTAAGGTCGCGCCTAAATGTTCCATTACGGCATCAAAATGCGAATCGTCCAAACCCATTTTTACTAAATGTGCATGTGCGGTTCGCATATCAGCACCTGTATATGTATTCGGCCCACCAAACGCCATAGTAAAAAAAGCTTTTTGCTTGGTAATTTGCTCATCCATATCTGTTTTATCAAAAAAACGATTAATACGGTAGTCGTTCAGAACCTTTCTATAAAAAAGATCAACCGCTGCATTTACCGCTGCTTCCCCACCAATTCTGTCATATAAAGATTCACTTGAAGATTCACTCATTGTTAACGCCTCATTATTATTGTTATTGACCAAGCAGAACTAACTGCTAAAGCGAGAATAACAGATAACCCCCTCTTGTACAATATAATTATGTCAAAAGATTTAATCATTTAAATTGCATTATTTTTTTGTTAACATTCGACCTCTTATAAAGGATTAAGCTAAGAAAAATCATGACTAACAGGATAAGTTCTCGACAATATCAAATTCTTGAATTGTTACTAAAAAACAGAGCAGGACTCAGTATTGATGAAATAGCATCTGCTCTCAACATTTCAAGAAATGCTGTTCAGCAACATTTCTCCTTACTAAAAAAAGATAACTACATCCAAACGGGAGAACAAAAAAAAACAGCAGGCCGTCCTGTTCGTACCTTCACCCTTACAGAAACAGGAATCAATTGCTTTCCTAAACAATATGCCTGGTTTTCAGAACTTATTCTCTCTGATTTAAAACAAGAAATGGGAGATAAAGCCTTTAAATCGTACCTGCAAAAACTGGGTTTATCCTTGGCTCAAAGCCTTTTACCAAGTTTTAAAGACAAAGACACCCTGCAAAAAATAGAAAAGCTAATTGTCGTTATGGAAGATTTAGGCTATCAGGCCTCAGCAAGAAAGGATGAGAATGATGACACATACTATGTTGAAGCTTGTAACTGTATTTATCATGATCTCGCACAACAACATGATGAAATTTGCGAACTGGATAAAACGCTTATTTCTACATTACTCGATAAAAAAGTCGAGCTAGTGGAGTGTATGGCTAAAGGCGGCCATATTTGTCGCTTTAAAATACAAAAGAACAACTAACACCGCTGTATGCAGGGTGAAACGCGATACTGCATTACTCTACTACAGACCATCCCTGGTCTTATATCGCTTATCCATGCTATCTTTTCAAAACCGTTCATCCCATGCTTTATCCATTCGTTTCGCTGATATGGGGTATGCGGTTTTTAGTTGCTGGGCAAATAATGAGACTCTTAATTCCTCCATCTCCCAGCGAGATTTATCGTAATCTGGAATAACTATTTCTTTGTTTGATTTTGTTGCAACTTCTGTCCAGTAGCGTTTCCAGTAACGATTTAATTGCTGCATTGCCTGCTTCTCGTCTTTTCTCTTTTCTAAACGGTATTCAATCGTTTTTAAATAACGCGGAATGGCTTTCAGTTGACTCAACGGCAGATGACGTATAAAACCCGAATAAATTAATAAACCCAGTTGTTCCTTCACATCAGCCACAGCCTCTTTTTGAGTTCCCGCATGATCCAGCAGTTTTTTTATGCTGCTCAGTCTTTCCATAATATCAACCACCAGTTTGCCAATCTCATTAGCAAAACCAACCATATAACTTTTATTGTTTTTTAAGCTATCTTCAAACGCTAATTGTGATCGAATATCGCCTTCATCTAAAAAAGTCGCCGCTAACACAGCAAACAACACATCCTCTCTAAATGACTTCCCTCCCCTGTTATTGATTAAAGGGTGTTTATCTAAATGATTGTAATTTAATTCTGCCAGAGGTGATCTTGGTAGATTTTTAGTCACATAGCTTGATTCTTTACGCATTTGCAATTGAAACAGCTTCACCAGACCCTGACGATGTGCTAATTGCGCTTTTATCTGAGTATCGAAGATACGTACACCGACCGACTCATCTTCATCGACAATCGCCGGAAAGCCCACAAATGACTGACCCTTTTGCTCAAAAGCATAGGTCTCTGGCAGATCATCAAAAGCCCATTGAATACAACCTGTATAATTTAATTCATCAGCAGCGATTTGCTCAAAACTATCGCCTGCTTTTTCGGTAAATTTATTTTGTAATGCCTTTAAATTTCGCCCATAACCTAAAGAGCGTCCTTTTTCATCCACCACTCTGAAATTCATTTTCAAATGATCTGCCAATACACTCGGGTTCCATTCGGTTAAGGGTATGGCTTCACCGGTTAATTTACGCAAGCGCATGCCTATCCATTCGTATAAAGAGCCTTTAAAATCCGGCTCTATTTCCAGACAGTCTTTTGCTGTTTGTGGCACAGGAACAAAATGTTTACGTACTTGCTTAGGCAGCGATTTAATCAAAGCAATCACTTTTTCTTCCAATAAGCCAGGCACCAACCATTCAAAAGGCAGGTTAAAGACTTGATTCAACTGATGCACCGGAATAATAGCGGTAACCCCGTCCTCATCATGCCCCGGTTCAAAACGATATTGCAATTCGATGGATAAATCACCTACTTTTTTATGATCCGGATAATCCCAATCACTGATGCGCTCATCTTCTTCGCGGGTTAAATCCTGTTTAGTTAAAAACAAAAATTCAGGCGATTGTTTTTCTATGGTTTTACGCCATTTATCCAGCGTTATACCGTTGACAACCTGTTCCGGTAGCTTATTATCATAAAACTGATATAACCACTCTTCATCTTCGATTAAATCAACCCGCCGACCTTTGTGTTGAATATAACCAACTTCTTCCAATAAGGCTTTATTGGCTTTAAAAAAGGGTGCATTGCTGTGATAATCATGGGCAACTAAACCGCAACGAATAAAAATCTCTCTGGCAGCTTTGGGGTCTACTCGCTCATAGGGAATTTTTCTTTTCGGCTGTAGGGTTAAACCATACAACAAAACCCGTTCATTAATAGCACTGCGTCCTGCTTTCTTTTCCCAGTGCGGATTATAATAACTGGATTTCAGCAGATGCCTGGCACATTGCTCTATCCATTCAGGTTCAATTTTTGCCACTGTTCGCGCATACACTTTTGAGGTTTCCACCTGTTCGGCAGCCATAATCCATTTAGGCTTGGCCTTATACTGTCCCGAACCTGGAAAGATAAAAAATTTTAAATTTCTGGCACCCACATATTCATATTGTTCATGTTTAAACCCAATATTGGATAATAACCCGGGTAATAAGGCACAATGAATCGCCTCATAGCCTGCATCACTGGTATTAGGCTTTAATTTTAATTCCCCTTTAACCACCTGCATAATCTGTGAATGAATATCAAACCATTCACGCATACGAATATAGGATAAGAAGTGTTCTTTACAATATTTTCTTAACCTGTTGTTGGATAAGTTTTTTTTCTGCTTTTCAAATATATTCCATATATTAAGTAGGGTTAGAAAATCAGAATCATCCACTTTAAACGCAGCATGCTTACTATCTGCCTGCTGCATTTTATCTGCTGGCTTTTCGCGTGGGTCTTGTATGCTCAGTGCCGAAACAATAATCGCCACCTCAGATAAACAGTTTAATTTATCTGCAGCTAATAACATGCGCGCCAATTTAGGGTCGGTGGGGATTTTGGCTAATTGCCTACCCATAGGGGTAATTTTGCCTTCTTTGTCTAAGGCATTAACCTCATGTAAAGAGTTTTTACCGTCCCGAATCATTTTATCTTCAGGTGGCTCGACAAAAGGAAAATCTTCTATATCACCTAATTTTAACGCCGTCATCTGTAAAATAACCGATGACAAGTTGGTGCGTAAAATCTCAGGTTCGGTAAATTCAGGACGCGCCAGGAAATCTTCTTCTGAATACAGGCGGATACAGATACCCTCAGCAACCCGACCACAGCGCCCGGCTCTCTGGTTGGCACTGGCCTGGGATATTTTTTCTATCGGTAAACGCTGAATTTTACTACGATGACTGTAACGGCTAATCCGCGCATGACCTGTATCAATCACACTTCTTATACCCGGTACGGTAAGCGAGGTTTCTGCGACATTGGTTGCCAATATGATGCGAGCCTTGCCTTTGGGTTTAAATACCTGTTCTTGCTCACTGACACTGAGCTTTGAATATAACGGTAAAATATCACAGTGAGCCGGGTTATGTTTCTTTAATGATTCGGTGGTTTCTCTAATTTCTCGCTCTCCATTAAGAAAAATCAAAATATCACCCGGTAGATCTCTATGTAATTCATCAACCGCATCAATAATCCCTTGCTGTATATCTGCCGAAGTTTCATCATCTTCTTCAATCAACTCTATCGGTCGGTAACGCATTTCTACCGGGTAAGTTCGCCCTGAAACATTAATAATAGGCGCATCACTAAAATGTTTGGAAAAGCGTTCAGGATCAATAGTTGCTGAGGTAATAATCAGTTTTAAATCAGCTCGCTTAGGCAATAACCAGCGCATATAACCTAATAAGAAATCAATATTTAAACTGCGTTCATGCGCCTCATCAATAATGATAGTGTCATATTGATTTAAATAAGGATCATTTTGTGATTCTGCTAATAAAATCCCATCAGTCATCAGTTTAACTAACGACCTATCATGGGTTTTATCGTAAAAACGGACTTTATAACCGACTGACTGACCGACCTTTTGTCCTAACTCGTCTGCAATTCTATCAGCGACTGTCCTTGCAGCAATTCGTCTTGGTTGAGTATGACCAATAAAACCTGCAACACCCCGACCCATTTCTAAACAAATCTTGGGTATTTGAGTGGTTTTACCCGATCCCGTTTCACCACACAGAATTAATACCTGATTTTGCTTGATTAATCGGGCAATTTCATCTTTCTTTGCTGTAACCGGTAAATCAGGGTAGTTAATAGCCGGAATACTCTGTTTACGACGGTTGCGTTTAGCGATAGATTGCTCTATTTGCCCCGCTAAGGCAGTCAATTTAGCCTCTGACAGCTTGCCTTTCTTATAATCACTGCGCAAACGATCTAATTGCCGTTTATAATGGTGTTTATCCCTGTTCATACATGACAGTAATTGTTTGGAAAGTTGTTGAATTAAATTGTGGCTCGGCATTAAGGAAACTCAAGAAAAATAGGCGTATTATAACAATATTGAATTATTGTCACCATTTTAGAAAAAGTATTGTGTTCTCGTTCCCACGAGGGAGCGTCACTGTCATTAAGTTAAGAGTTTTGCGTAGGATGTGCTGACGATAGGAAGCGCATCAATGACACAAAGATGCGCTTCGTACCTCAGCACATCCTACGGTTTTTGCCTTAACTTAATGGCAGTGATGCGTGAGTATGGGAACGAGGAATAAATTTTTAATTTACAACGATTGTCATGCAAATATCTACATCAGGCTTTCCAGCAGGAATACATCGGGCGCATGCGCCACAGCATGACGTTACCAATAAAAATAACTTAATCGAAAATTCAAAAAAACAAGATAACTCTGATTTATCTAAACTGGAATCATCAAATAGACCAGAAAAAAAACAAAGTGAGCTTAGTCAAGAAGAGCAAACAGCCGTTCAGAAATTAAAAAATCGTGATAAAGAAGTAAGAACGCATGAACAAGCGCATTTAAGCGCTGCAGGTAGTATTGCCATTGGAGGCGCTAGTTTTAGCTACACATCAGGACCTGATGGCGAGCGCTATGCTGTCGGCGGTGAAGTCAATATTGACACCACCTCTATTCCAGGCGATCCCGCAGCCACCTTAAGAAAAGCGGATGTTATTCGGCGCGCTGCATTAGCGCCAGCTTCGCCTTCAGCACAAGATAAATCGGTTGCTAGCAGTGCCTCTAGCATGGCTGCAAAAGCCAGAGCGGAGTTAGCACAACAACAAGATTCTTCATCTATCTCAAACGCTGCTAACAAAGAAACAGAGCAACAAGCCAGGATTAAAAATCCCATTAATGCAGATATTACAGGCACATTAATTAATATTTCCGTTTAAATATCAACAACCTTATTTACATCAAACGCATCAACAAGCTTACGCCCCACATACCCCCTTGGGTTACTTAATATTCTGGCTCCTGCCACTCTATAGTCTCCTGGGCTATGAATATGACCATGGAACCAGGCATCTATTTCATATTCATGAAACAGGTATTTCAAATCATTACAGTAGGCGAGCTTCTTCAGTGCATTTGAAGCACCATTCCAGCTCCATTCGGTAGGCGCATGATGCGTAACAACAATGGTTTTACCGTCAAAAGGTTTTGCCAATGCCTCTTCTACCCATTGTTTTGAACAATAATGCAGCTCAGAAAAAATAATTTGATTAAATTCTTCCTCATTAAATGTTATTTTTCTAAAATCATTTAAAGACTGACCTAACGCTTCAGCCTTTTCATCTCCATCGACATAAAGATCAGCCCATAAGCTACAACCCAGAAAACGAATACCTTTATAGACAAAGGTATTATTCTCTAAAAAACGGACATTACTTCCTACACATTCTATTTTTAATGCCTGCAATACCTCTTTATATTCACACGTATAGAATTCATGATTACCTGCCACATAAACCACCGGTTTTTCTAATGTCTTAAGCCAGTCTAAACCTTGCTTAAATATACCTATATCTCCGGCAGCGACAATTAATTCGGCATCATTATCCGGTGCAGTTAATGATCCAAATTCTAAATGAATATCAGAAAAATAATTTATCCTCACGATTTAACTCTTATTGTCCAATCTGTATAGCGTATAATTGGGGAGTATAACATCTTCGTCATATAACAAGCTCACCGCTTAGATTAAGATCATCTCTATTCAATTCAGAAAATACTATCATGTCAATTAGCCCTAGAAAACAAACAAACCAAGTTTTGGTTGGCGATATTAAAGTGGGTGGCAGCGCACCTATCGTTGTGCAATCCATGACTAATACCGATACAGCGGACATTCCTGGATCGGTAAAGCAGATAATGGAATTATCCAGAGCGGGCTCAGAACTCGTTAGAATAACAGTTAACTCTGAAGAAGCTGCAAAAGCAGTTCCTGAAATTCACAATCAGTTAATACAAAAAGGGTTTTCAGTCCCTCTGGTCGGTGACTTTCATTTTAATGGACACAAACTATTAGAAAAACATCCGGCATGTGCTGAAGCACTGGCAAAATTCAGAATTAACCCCGGTAATGTCGGGCGTGGTAAAAATCGTGACCCTCAATTTCAACAAATGATTGAGTTTGCCTGTCAATATGATAAGCCTGTTCGTATTGGCGTTAATGGCGGCAGTCTTGATCAATCTGTTTTAATGCGTTTACTTGATGAAAACAGACAGAAAGACACACCTGAAGAATTACCTGCTATTACTCGTGAAGCAATTGTTATCTCTGCCTTGGAAAGTGCGGCTAAAGCACAGGAATATGGCTTGGGTAAAGATAAAATCATTTTATCTTGCAAGATTAGTAATGTTCAGGAGTTGATTAACATTTATCAAGACCTTTCTACGCGTTGTGATTACGCTTTACACTTAGGTTTAACCGAAGCGGGCATGGGATCAAAAGGTATTGTATCTTCATCTGCTGCCCTATCTGTGTTAATGCAACAAGGCATCGGTGATACTATCCGCATTTCCTTAACCCCTGAACCAGGTGGCGACAGAACAACGGAAGTCATCGTTGCTCAAGAAATCCTTCAAACCATGGGGTTTCGTTCATTCACACCGATGGTTATTGCTTGCCCGGGGTGTGGCAGGACAACCAGCGATTATTTCCAAAAACTTGCACAAGATATTCAATCATTCTTACGTTCTCAAATGCCTGTCTGGAAAGAAAAATACCAGGGTGTTGAAGAGATGGAAGTGGCTGTTATGGGTTGCGTTGTTAATGGACCAGGGGAAAGTAAAAATGCCAATATTGGTATTAGCTTACCCGGCACAGGTGAAACACCTGTAGCACCAGTTTACGAAGATGGGAAAAAAACAGTCACCTTAAAAGGCGATAAGATTGCTGAAGAATTTCAAGAATTAGTTGAGCGTTATATTGAATCTCACTATGGTACGCATTAGCAATGCCATAGTGCAGGATGGGCGCACAAAATAATTTGCACCCATCCAACTTATGCTCCAGGCTGTCGGGTGACACGTTGTTAACCCGACATCTCTTCTATACAAGCACTTTTATTACTCAGCTATAGTCGTCCACTTCGCTGCTAATTTTCCAGATGCGATACCTAAGC
>CAYMPX010000050.1:0-13829 GCA_964392135.1 uncultured Methylomarinum sp. | reverse complement strand
CCCAGCAGGCGTTGCAGATTACTTAGGTAAAAATGCTGAAAGTCTATAATTAAATAGCATCAGCATCATACATAAAAAGGGGGATAGTGCCATCTGCTATCCCCCTTTTTTATTTCAACTGAATCATTCAGCTGAATCGGCTTTTTCTGCATCTTTTATCAATTTATTTCTAACAAAAAAAGCAAAGACGACACCGCAAACAACGGGGATCTGAGTCACCAGGAAAACTATTGTAGTACTTTTTGAAAACATACCAACAAGCAAGGAAAGAATAAGCTTGTTACCTAGCCACCATGCAATCCAATAACCGATCAAACCAATTACAGCCCACTTTATTGCGTTCTCACCCTGTTTTTTCCCGGCTAAATAAAACCATACCAATACCAGAACACCTGCCAATTTAGCTAAAAGTAACATCTTTATCCCCTCTTATACGTTAAATACATTGATTTAGTCCTCAATCCAGCTAAAATCTATCTTGGAAACAATGCAAAAATATTTATCATAAGCTATATCTTTCATCAACACACCTTTTAAAAAAAACAGTGGGATTAAAAATGGGTCGTCTACTTAAAATTATTTTATCCATCCTCGCATCAATCATTTTGCTCATTGTAATTGCTGCCGTAGCATTACCTTTTTTTATCAACCCAAATGACTTTAAAGCAGAAATACAGGCCGCGGTAAAAGACCACACAGGTAGAGACTTGATGATTGACGGCGACCTTGGTTTGTCAGTTTTCCCATGGATAGGTATCTCCACTGAAAAATTATCACTCAGTAATGCGCCAGGATTTTCTGACCAGCCCTTTGCAGAAATTGCTGCAAGTAATATTAAAGTTAAATTATTGCCCCTGCTATCCAAAGAGCTGGAAATTAGCCGAATCGTTCTAAAAGGTCTGACCTTAAACCTTGCAAAAAACCAACAAGGTATTAGCAACTGGGACGACTTGACGGGAACAAAAACAGAAGCAACAACAGAACCTGCTAAAACAGCATCAACAAGCCCTCAAAGCACCTCACCACTTGCTGCATTAGCCATAGGCGGCATATCCATAGAACAAGCCAGAATAATTTGGGACGACCAGCAACAAGGTAAACACACTGAAATTAATGATATCAACTTTACCACAGGAAAACTTGTATTTGACCAAGCGATTAATGTTGAATTATCGCTAAAAGTGACGAACTCAGAGCCTGAATTTACTGAAACCCTTAACTTTTCTACGGACTTAATCATTAATGAAAAACTTGATCGCTTTAAACTAAGTAATATTAACATTGAGAGCATCACCCAGGGAAAGACCATCCCCGGAAAATCATTAACCGTGACTTTATTCGCTGAACTGGCCGTTAATTTAGCCCAGCAAACCCTGGATATTACCGACTTAAAACTTAATACCGGGAACGTAACCTTATTAGCACATATTAGCGGCACAAATATCAAAGACCAGCCGGTATTTAAAGGGAGCATAAACATAGCAGAGTTCAATCTTTCCCAGCTAATGAAATCTATGGCAATGCCTTTACCTGAAATGCAAGATCCTAATGCGCTTAATAAATTATCCATTGCATTAAACCTGCTTGCCACACCCGATTCAGCAGACATTCAAAATCTAATTATCAATCTTGATAACAGTAAAATCAGTGGCAGCAGCAAAATACAAAACTTTGTCAAACCTGCCATTAATTTTAATCTTAAAGTCGATGCAATTGATATAGACCGCTACCTGGCGCCAGTCGCGGAAGGAAAAACGCAAAAACCAGTAGCAACACCCGCAAGTGCTGCCGCCGCTAGTGCCTCATTATTCCCGGTGGAAACACTACGCGGATTAAATATTAATGGTCTGCTCACAATTGCCCAGCTTAAAGTCAAGCAACTCAACATGAAAGGCTTAAGCTTCAAACTCAAAGCTAAAAATGGCCTAATAAACACCCAACAATCCATCAAACAATTTTATCAAGGTGCTTATTCCGGTAGCAGCACAATTAACGTAAAAAATAGAACCCCAACCCTCGCCTTAAACGAGAAACTGAGCAATGTTAATGTCGAACCTTTATTAAAAGATATGTTGGGCGAAGCCCGAATGAGTGGTATTGTTAATGCCAATGCTAAAATTCAGGGTCGAGGCAACACGACCAAGGCAATAAAATCAGCTTTAAATGGTCATATCAATTTCAGCTTTAAAGAGGGAATTATCCGAGGATTTAATCTACAAAAAATGATTGATAACGGCAAAGCTTTAATTGATGGCACACCATTACCTACAGAAAATAAAAATGACCAAACCCTTTTTTCTGTTATCAAAGGAAGCGCAAAAATCCGAAATGGACTCATAAGTAATAATGATTTATATGCAGAAGCCTCTAAATTACGTGTTAATGGTAAAGGAACGGTAAATCTAGCGTCAGATAAATTAGATTACACAATCAATGCCAAATTGATAAAAACAGCAGCAACAGCGACCACACCTGAAAAAATCAAAGGTCTTCCTGTTATTATCAATGTTGGCGGTACCTTGGCTAAACCTTCCTACCAACTCAATATTGCGGCGATGTTATTATCAAAAAACAAAGCAAAAATAGAGAAAAAAAGAGATGAATTAATCAAAAAACTGAATGACAAAATTGGTCCAGGGGTAGGGGAACTACTAAAAGGGCTATTTTAAACTTCCCCCTGCTATCAAGCTATTATATTTGCAGGTCGGGTTAGCTTATCGTGTGTAACCCGATCTACCAACTACTTATTAAGAAACCCCATAACTGTGGGCTAAGCCTTGGGGTTATCAAACCCCATCAATTGATACACTATGCCACCCGAAATATTTCAGCAACAAATCCTTACCTGGTTTGATCTCAATGGTAGAAAAAATTTACCTTGGCAACAAAATATCAGCCCTTACCGGACATGGCTATCAGAAATCATGCTACAACAGACTCAAGTTGTCACTGTCATGCCCTACTTTAACCAGTTTACTGAGCAATTCCCTGATATTCATACATTAGCATCAGCCGCTATTGATTCTGTGTTATACCGCTGGTCAGGACTGGGCTATTATGCCCGCGCCAGAAACCTACACAAAACAGCACAGATTATCAGCCAAAATGGCGGTGATTTCCCCAATGATCTAGATGATCTTATGGCATTACCCGGTATTGGCCGCTCCACCGCAGGTGCTATATTAAGTATCGCTTTTAATAATAGCCATCCTATTTTAGATGGTAATGTCAGGCGAGTATTGGCGAGGTTTCATGCCATTAGCGGCTGGGCAGGTCATAGCAAGGTAAGTAATGCGTTATGGGATATCAGTTCACGCTATACGCCCACAGAGCGTTGCGCGTCTTATACACAGGCAATAATGGATCTAGGGGCGACTCTTTGTACGCGTAGCAATCCTCAGTGCCAAGTCTGCCCGATTAGCACCCATTGTATTGCAAAAATAGAGAATAAAGTACAACAACTACCCACGCCTAAACCAACAAAAAAATTAGCAGTTAAACAGCTATTCTTTCTGGTTTTGCAAGATCAACAGCAACAAACACTATTAGAAAAAAGACCTGTATCAGGTATTTGGGGCGGCTTATGGAGTCTGCCTGAATTCGACTCTCTTGCAGATATTAAATCATGGTGTCTAATAAATAAGTTTCCCATCCTATCACTTAAACAGTTAGAAAAAAAACGTCACAGCTTCTCTCATTACCATTTAGATTACACCCCCGTTGTCATTAGATCAGAAAACCTTATAAATAATGTGATGGAAGCAAATCAATCTGTCTGGTATAAAACAGAACAAACCAAATCTTTGGGATTACCTGCGCCCATAAAAAAACTTTTACAAATTCACTACAAAGAGGAAAATTATGGCTAGAATGATTAAATGCATCAAACTAGGTACAGAAGCGGAAGGTTTAGAAAGCCCACCATTCCCTGGACCAAAAGGACAGTTTATCTATGAAAATGTATCACAACAAGCATGGCAAGAATGGATGAACATGCAAACAATGATCATTAACGAACAGCGCTTGGCAAGTTTTGACCCAAAAGCGAAAAAGCTTTTAGAAGAAGAGCGTGAGAAATTTCTTTTTTCAGGTGGCTTTGAAATGCCTGAAGGCTATGTACCGCAAAAATAATAGAGCAGATAAAAGGTTCAAGGCGAAAGGTACAAAGAACAAGACTACCTAAACCTTGAACCCGTTTATTATCGTCTCATAGACTCAAAAAATTCTGCATTGGTTTTAAAGTCTTTAAGCTTGCCTAGAACGAATTCTGATGCTGACATTTCATCCATAGGTTGCAAGATTTTACGTAAAATCCAGGTTTTTTGTAGCTCTTCAGGTGCCACTAAGTAATCTTCACGACGCGTACCTGAACGATTAATATTAATCGCTGGATAAACACGTTTCTCAGCAATTTTCCGTTCAAGGTGTAATTCCATATTACCCGTCCCCTTGAATTCTTCGTAGATTACCTCGTCCATTCTTGAACCTGTATCAACAAGCGCTGTCGCAATAATGGTTAAACTACCGCCTTCCTCAATATTTCTTGCTGCACCAAAAAAACGTTTAGGCTTTTCCAAGGCATTGGCATCCACACCACCAGATAAAATCTTACCCGACGAAGGGGTCACCATATTATAAGCTCTGGCTAAACGCGTTAATGAGTCTAACAATATAACTACATCGTGTTTATGCTCAACTAATCGACGGGCTTTTTCAATGACCATCTCGGCCACCTGTACATGCCTGGAAGCCGGCTCATCAAAGGTACTCGAAACCACCTCACCACGCACACAGCGTTGCATTTCTGTTACTTCTTCGGGTCGCTCATCAATCAGCAATACAATTAAGTAACATTCAGGGTTATTTTCAGCAATAGCATGGGCAAGACTTTGCAAAATCATTGTTTTACCCGCTTTAGGGGGTGAAACAATCAGCCCACGCTGACCTTTACCAATAGGGGCAATTAAATCAATCACTCGACCCGTAAGATCTTCACTGGTACCGTTACCTTGCTCCAAGGTAAATCGTTTGTTTGCAAACAGCGGAGTCAAGTTAGAAAAAAGAATCTTGTTTTTTGCATTTTCAGGGGCTTCAAAGTTGATTTTTTCAACTTTAAGCATCGCAAAATAACGCTCATTATCTTTGGGGGGTCTTATCTTTCCGCTAATGGTATCGCCTGTACGCAAACTAAATCGTCTAATTTGACTAGGAGAGACATAAATGTCATCCGGACCCGCTAAATAGGAACAGCCCGGTGATCGAAGAAAACCAAAACCATCCTGTAAAATCTCCAACACACCATCACCAAAAATATCCTCCCCGCTTTTTGCCTGTTTTTTCAAAATGGAATAAATAACCTCTTGCTTTCGTGCTCTAGAGATATTTTCAAGACCTAGGGACTCGGCGATAGATACAATTTCACCAATTTGTTTCAGTTTTAATTCGGACAGATTCATATATATGAGGATTTAAAGATATGCTAAGCGGTAATAACCGTATAAAGAAAAGGTAATTATGCGGGATCGACTATGGTGCCCTGAGTTGGGCATCAATGGATTATATTTGATAAAGGAAAATTATGCAAATATTTTATTGCTACAATTGTTAATAAAATTTAGAAATGGTCATAATAATGTGTATTATGACCATTTCTTATCAACTGTTTAGATATTACTATCAATAAAATCAGCTAACTGGGATTTACTTAAAGCACCTACTTTTGTCGCTTCAACTTCTCCACCTTTAAAAATCATTAGTGTTGGAATCCCACGCACACCATAATGCTGAGGTGTTGCCGGGTTATCATCGATATTTAATTTTGCAACGGTTAACCTATCCGCATATTCAGTTGCAATTTCATCCAGCACAGGAGCAATCATCTTGCATGGACCACACCATTCCGCCCAATAATCAACTAATACAGGACTTCCTGACTTAATAACAGTTTCATTAAAATCAGCATCTGTTACATGAAGGACCGAGTCACTCACCTTATTCTCCAAAATTTTTTAAACCTAACTATAGGGTTGAGAGCAATATATTGTCAATCAATTTCAGACAAATGCATTTTTAAGTTATCCTATAGTGATGAATAAAACGCATTTAACGAAAACACGCTTCAGTAATCTGGAATTATCGGATTCCATCATCAAAAGCCTCAAACAGGCTGGTTTTATTGAATGCACCCCCATTCAAGACAAAACACTCCCTCTTTCTTTGAGAGGCAAAGATATTGCCGGACAAGCTCAAACGGGTACAGGAAAAACAGCGGCTTTTTTACTCGCGACATTTCAGCACTTGATTAATGATCAAAGTGAAAAAATAAAAAACCCTAGAGCTCTAATTCTTGCGCCTACTCGCGAACTAGCCATTCAAATTCATAAAGATGCCCTGCTCCTGGGTAAACAGCTTAATTTAAAATATGCCTTAATCTATGGCGGCACAGATTACAAAAAACAACTAGAGTCCGTTAAATCCAATGTAGATATTATTATCGGTACACCGGGGCGTATCATCGATTTTTACAGACAAGGCGCCTTTACTTTAGATAACATCCAGGTCTCAGTAATGGATGAAGCCGATAGAATGTTTGACCTGGGTTTTATCAAAGACATCCGCTTTTTATTAAGACGTATGCCAGCTCCGGAAAAACGTCTCAATTTACTATTTTCTGCCACCCTATCCTATAAAGTGACCGAGCTGGCTTATGAGCACATGAACAACCCTGTGCTAGTCAAAATAGAACAACAAGAAGTCACCTCAAATTCCATTACCCAAAGCGCTTTTTGTCCCTCTAATGAGCAAAAAATACCGCTACTTTTAGGCTTATTAAACAAACATCAACCCAAAAGAAGTATTATATTCGTTAATACCAAGCGATGTGCTGAACGACTTGATTCATACTTGATTACCAATGGCTACAACACAGCCGTTTTAAGCGGTGACGTCCCTCAAGACAAACGCCAACGTCTATTGAATGATTTTCAGGAAGACCGGGTTAATTTAATGATTGCAACGGATGTAGCCGCTCGTGGCTTACATATCCCCGCAGTATCTCACGTCATCAACTATGATTTACCACAAGATGCCGAAGACTACGTGCATCGAATAGGCAGAACCGCGCGGTTTGGTGCCACCGGTGTTGCATTTAGCTTCATTTGCGAAGAGTACGCTTATTCCATGCCCGATATAGAAGACTATATTGATGCAAAAGTACCTGTTGAAGCGATTACTGAAGAGATATTAGCCACCGATATTAACCCCCCTATAAAAAGACCGCCCCACAAAAACAACTATCAAGGCAAAAAACCGCACACAGCAAAACCCAGGTCTTATAACGCAAAGCATCAACATAACGCAAAAACGGGACATACCAAGCCTAAAGCCCCGGCATCAACGCCCGAAAATCCTCAATAGCGGAGAAGTCTTTAATCTCTCTTTTAGCTTGCTGTGAATCAGGCTTGCTAATTGAAATCAAGTGCGCAATACCATAAACCCTGGCTGACTCCAAAACAGCCAGACTATCATCAACTAACAACGACCTGTTCTTATCAAACACCTGCTGCAGTTCTAATTGAGCCCAAAATGCCTGCTGCTCTTTTGATACGCCATAATCATGTGAACTAATAATTTGCTCAAAAAAAGGTGCCAAACAGGTTTTACCCATCTTCAAATCCAAACTATCTCTATGGGCATTGGTTACCAGCAATAGCCGACGCGATGACTGCTTTACAGCCTCTAAAAACTCAAGCACATGCGGTAGAATACTGATCATCCCCGCTATTTCTACTTTTAACCCCACAATATCCAGCTTTAAAACTTCACTCCAGTAATCCAGACAATACCACTCCAACCGACCTTCCATGGCTTTAAACTGAGGCAGCAACTGTTGCTTTGCTTGCTCGATGGAAAGGTGGTTTTTCTCAGCAAAACGTGCCGGCACAAAATCCAGCCAAAAATGGTTATCAAAGTTCAAATCCAGCAAGGTACCGTCCATATCTAACAAAACAGTATCAATTTTTTCCCATTCAATCATTTTAGTCAGTTATAGTTAAAGGGTAGCAACACAAACAATAGCAAAAAAATGGCTAAACATCCGAGAATCCTTAACAAAAAAACCATTGCTGAATCACGCCTTTTTCGCATTGAATCAATGGATATTACCTTTAGCAATGGCGCACAACGCAATTATGAACGCCTGGCAAGAAATCATACAGGGGGCGCCGTATTGATTGTGCCTATACTTGATAAAGACACCGTATTATTAATTAGAGAATATTCTGCCGGTGTTGACCGTTATGAACTGGGGTTACCTAAAGGTAAAATTGATGCAGGAGAAGCCATTTTAGAAGCCGCCAACCGAGAATTAAAAGAAGAAACCGGCTATGGTGCCAGGCAACTTCATCACTTAACCTCTCTAACCCTCGCACCGTCCTACCTGGAGCATTCAATAAATATTGTCATTGCACAAAACCTTTATCTGGAAAAACTAGAGGGCGACGAACCTGAGCCCCTGGAAGTTATTCCATGGAAACTGGATAATATTCAAGGTTTATTAGCGACCGGGGAATGCACTGAAGCTCGCTCTATTGCGGCATTTTATATGGCTAGGGATTATATATCAGCAAACATTGACTGACTAAAAACGACAGTGAGTCATCATTTGTTTAAGGATAATAAGGAATCTCTGGCGTTTGATTTTTTAACAACAATCATATCCATCATGTTATTTTTACATTGTGAGTTAAGTTCAGCATTAAAGCCCGCATTAACAGATAAACTAAACCCCTATTAAAAATATGCCAGAAAAATGCGTACCTCTGGGCAAATAAGGGTAGGTCACCGAATTAACCGTACGGAAAAAAGTGCCAGTAAAAAAACAACCCGCGCACGGCTAACAAACACCGTATGCATTCTCACCGAGGACGGTGGGAATGAGAATCCAGCCTACAATAATAAAAAGCCCCATTTTTGCACTTAACAAGCACCTTCCTGGTGCATCCCTAAAACACTATTTATCCCCTTGTTAAATTTCATTTTTATTAAGGTCTCAAGCACTCTAGCGTGATAAGATTAGGGGTTACTAAATCATCAATCAAGAGAAAAAAATGAAAGCAAATATTGGATTAATCGGGCTTGCTGTAATGGGACAAAACCTGGTTCTGAATATGAATGACAATGGCTTTAAGGTTGCGGTTTATAATCGGACTACCAGTAAAGTTGATGAATTCCTGGAAGGGCCGGCTAAAGGCACCGAAGTGCTTGGTACACATACTCTTGAAGAGCTGGTGAATAGCCTGGAAGCACCACGTAAAGTCATGTTGATGGTAAAAGCCGGTGAGGTGGTTGATCTTTGGATTGAAAAATTAATTCCTTTATTATCCGCAGGCGATATTATTATTGATGGCGGTAACTCACTTTATACCGATTCAAATCGCCGTACCGATTATCTAAGAGAAAAAGATATTCTATTTATCGGTACCGGTGTGTCAGGTGGTGAGGAAGGCGCAAGACATGGGCCTTCCATTATGCCAGGCGGAAATAAAGAGGCATGGGAAGCGGTTAAGCCTATTTTTCAGGCAATCAGTGCCAAAGTTGACGGCGCGCCTTGCTGTGAATGGGTGTGTGATAATGGGGGTGGCCACTATGTCAAAATGGTGCATAATGGCATTGAATACGGTGATATGCAGTTAATTTGTGAAGCTTATCAGCTAATGCGCGAAGGTTTAGGCTTAAGTATTGATGAAATTCAGGCTATTTTTGCAAAATGGAATACCGGTGTATTAGATTCTTATTTAGTTGAGATTACCACTAATATTCTGGCCTATAAAGATGAAAATGGTCAGCCATTAGTTGATTCCATCTTAGATACCGCCGGACAAAAAGGCACAGGTAAATGGACAGGCATTAATGCCTTGGATATGGGGATTCCTTTAACATTAATTGCTGAATCTGTTTTTGCTCGTTGCCTATCCGCACAAAAAGATCAACGGGTGAAAGCAGCACAAGTATTACCTAAGCAACCGGCTACATTCTCTGGTGATAAAGAGCTTATGATTGAAGCAATTCATGATGCCTTATATGCCTCTAAAATTATCTCTTATGCGCAAGGCTTTCAGTTAATGCGTGAAGCAGCTAAAGAATATGACTGGACGCTTAACTACGGTGACATTGCCTTAATGTGGCGTGGCGGTTGTATTATCCGTAGTCAGTTTTTAAGTGATATTAAACAGGCTTACGAGAAAAATCCTGCGTTAGACAATTTACTGTTAGCGGATTTCTTTTCGGATGCCATGGCTAAAGCAGATGCCGGGTGGCGTAAAGCCGTTATTATGGGGATTGAATTAAATGTACCCACACCCACATTCTCCTCGGCACTGGCTTATTTTGATGGCTACCGTACGGCAAGATTACCGGCTAATTTATTGCAAGCACAACGCGATTATTTTGGCGCGCATACTTATGAACGTACGGATAAGCCGCGCGGTGAATTTTTTCACACCGACTGGACGGGACAGGGCGGTAATGTTTCATCGTCTACTTACAACGTATAAGGTCAGATATGAAAGCAGAAGCGTGTACTTATGTTATTTATGGCGCGACCGGAAATTTGTCGCGTATTAAGTTAATTCCTGCCTTGTATCATTTGGATGTTGAAAAATTATTGCCCGAAGGCAGTAAAATTGTTGCGCTGGGTCGGCGTGACTGGGATCAAATGAAGTGGCAATCTGAAGTTCGCGACATGCTGGAAGCAAAAGCGCGGGAAGGAATAGATGAAGTTGTTTTTAAACGCTTTTGTGAGCGCATGCATTATCACAAAGGTGACATCAAGCAAGCTGAAAGTTATGCTGAACTGGCTGGTTTACTAAGTGATGCAAAAACATTTCCGCAAAATAAAGCCTTTTATCTTGCGGTAAGCCCTTCTGATTTTGGTAATACTGTCGAATTATTAAGTGATGCAGGCTTATTAGAGGAAGATGCCGGCTGGAGCCGTGTCATTATTGAAAAACCTTTCGGTTATGACCTGCAAAGTGCGCAATCACTACAAAGACGAATTAGCAAGTACCTAAGAGAAGAGCAAATTTATCGTATTGATCATTACTTGGGCAAAGGGACGGTGCAAAACCTGTTGGTATTTCGATTTGCCAACACCATGCTGGAACCTTTATGGAATCGTAATTATATCGACCATATCCAGATTACCCATTCAGAAGAGTTTGGTATCGGTTCAAGAGCGCAGTATTACGATACCTCGGGAGCCTTGCGTGATATGTTGCAAAGTCATTTGTTGCAATTATTAACGCTGGTGACTATGGAGCCGCCCACGTCGATGGAAGCAGAATCATTGCGTGATGAAAAAGTAAAAGTATTAAAGTCTATTCGCCCTATTCCTAAAGAAGCGGTCAATGCGCATGCTTTCCGCGCACAATATTCTAGCGGCAACTATAAGGGTGAGAAAGTTAACGGTTACTTACAGGAAGACAACGTACCTGAAAACAGTGTTACTGAAACCTATGCCGCATTAAAACTGTATATAGATAACTGGCGCTGGAAAGATGTGCCTATTTATTTGCGTACCGGTAAACGTATGGCTAAAGGTCAGTCTATTATTTCCATTTGTTTTAAAGAAACCCCGTTACAATTTTTCCGTGATACTCAAGTCAAATGTACCCATCCAAACTGGTTATTAATGGGAATCCAACCCGAAGAATGTATACGTATGGAAATGACTGTAAAAGAACCGGGGCTGGAAATGAAAACACGTTTGACCAGTTTAGATGCCAGTTATCGCAAGGATGATGAGCATCATACGGATGCCTACGAAGATTTGTTATTAGATGTCATTCAAGGTGACCGTTCTTTATTTTTACGTTCTGATGAAGTGGAATACGCATGGCGTATTGTTGACCCTATCTTACAAAAATGGGCAGAAGAACGCGACTATATCGCAACCTATCCTGCAGGATCATGGGGACCTGAAGCCAGCCGTCGTTTATTTGATAAAGAAAAACAACATTGGCGGCATTCATTAACACCGGAGTGTGACGAATAATATGCAAACAATTAATCAATGGCATCAATTTGATACGGCAGCCGATGTCGCGGATGCCGTGCGTAAACAAATCATTGACAGTGCAGAAAAAGCCATTGCGACCAGAGGCTGTTTTAAAATTGTTTTAGCCGGTGGAAGTACCCCTGAAAAGATTTATCAACAGTTGGTGGCTGCGAAAACAGATTGGTCAAAATGGATGATTTATTATGGTGATGAACGCTGCTTACCTGCGGATGATCAAGACAGAAACAGCATCATGGCAAGCAATGCTTTATTAGCCAAAGTGGCTATTCCTGCATCGAATATTTTCACTATGCCGACTGAATTGGGTGCCGTGGAAGCGGCGAAAAAATACCGCCAGTCCATTGCCGGTGTGGATCAGTTTGATCTGGTTCTCTTAGGCATGGGGGAAGATGGACATACTGCAAGTTTATTTCCCGGTCATAAACATGATCAAGCTGAAACTGTGCATGAGATTTATAACTCACCCAAACCCCCCTCAGACAGAATATCATTAAGTGCAAAAACATTGGCTAATACGCGACAATGTTTTTTTATTGTGACGGGGGATTCAAAACGTACCCCTGTAAAGCAATGGAAACAAGGTGCTGATTTGCCTGTAGCCACGATCTCTCCTGCAACAGGTGTTGATATTTATATTGACAGTGCGGCCGCTTAAGTAAGGAATAAGGGTTTAATAATATCCGAAAGTTTGACGTAGGATTTTGGTTTCACAGAAGTGTTGGAAAAACAGGCACATAGCAGGCTACGCAACTGTTTTTTCTAGTGCTGCTGTGGAATTGATTCAAATAAACGGGTATTCGCTATCGTTGCCAGGTAACTGACTATGACTAGACCTTGGAAGCCCTATCCTTGGCATCAGCTCTTTGCTACAAGAGTGCCAAGTAATTTATAGAAAACCGATGAGAAGGTGCACTCTATAAGTTATACCTGTTTTTTATCTAATAAAACCTAAACAATACTTTGCACCACACGGGTAATCACATCTCGTCTGAGTATTCCCTGATAATTTGTAATATAATTGGTCACTTTAAATTAAATCAGTAAAACAATAATAATTCTTTTACCAGCCTTTACTGGTGGGACTGGTATACACAAAATAAGGGGAAGTTTCGATGTGTTGGAGTGGTGAAGCATCGGCAGTTTTAGCTGTTGCAGGTCTAGGTACGGCAGCTTATGTCGCGTATAAAGGGGAGTCTAAAGAACTATGGATTCCATTAACTTATTTTGCCTTAATGGAGTTATTACAGGCAGCAACCTATGTTTACATTGATTTATGTGACAACCCTAATAATCAGGTGCTTACCTTATTAGGGTATTTGCATATTGCCTTTCAGCCATTCTTTGTCAATATGGTTGCCATGTATTTTATTCCTGAAAGTGTCAAAATAAAAATTCGAACCACGGTTTATACATTGTGTGCCGTTAGTTCGATTGCCATGCTGATTAAAATGTTTCCATTCGACTGGGCCGGCGCTTGTGTCGTGGGCGTTGAAGGCTTTTGTGGTACACAAACATGTTCTGTTTCAGGTGACTGGCATATCGCCTGGCAATTACCACTCAATGGCCTAATGTCTACGCCCATTGAATGGTTATTTGACTATGAATGGGGTTTACATGTATTTGCTTATTCATTGGCGGCATTTTATTTACCGGTTATTTATGGTTCATGGCGTTTTGTCGGTTTTCATTATTTAATTGGTCCACTTATTTCAGACATTGCAACAGATGATCCTAATGAGTATGCTGCGGTATG